>NZ_JACOMP010000095.1:0-4498 GCF_014466085.1 Thermosynechococcus sp. OHK43 | reverse complement strand
TTCGGTGCCGATACCGTCTCCCAAAGGGGCACCCCCTGCAAAGGCGAGACCACCGCGGCGGCCTCCTCCACCCTTACCCGCCTTCAAAATTCTCATGGGGGCGGGCTTTACGGGCTTTGAAATGGCGGCGTTGGGGGTGATGGTTTCCAGCTTAATGACCAGTTGGCAATTACCCCTTGGGGTCAGTGCTGGTGTGATTGGGGGGGTGTTTGCCCTCTTGGTATTTATGCAGCTCAAAGGCTGGATTGAACACTGGGAACAATTGATCATTGGGACATTGTCAGGGGCGGCTCTTTTCTTTTTTCCTTCCTTGCAGGCGGGATTGGGGGGACCGACGGCCCTGCTCATGTGTGGTTTAGTCGGCTTAGGTTGCGTTGTTGTCGGTAACATCTTTTTGTTGATTTACAACGTTTTGGCGCAGTTCTTGTAGGAGCGGAGCTATGCAGTTAATGTGGCTGGAGAGCAATACGTGGTTGTGGAAGCTGGGTTCTACAAGGGTTCTGGTTGATCCGTGGTTGGTGGGCCCGCTCACCTTTGGCAATACCCCCTGGCTATTTCAGGCGGAGCGATCGCGCCCCTGTGCCATGCCGAGCGATGTGGATATCATTTTGCTCTCCCAAGGACTCCCGGATCACTGCCATGAGCCTACCCTCCGTGCCTGCGATCGCGCCCTACCAGTCATTGCCTCCCCCAGTGCCGCCAACGTTGCCCAGAGTCTTGGCTTTGAAACGGTGATTTCCCTTAGCCCCCACCAAACCCATACCTACCGCGATCTGGCCATCCAAGCCACCAAGGGTGCCAGTATCGGCCCCACTCAACAGGAAAATGGGTACATTCTGCGCTGGGGTACCCAAAGTCTCTACTATGAACCCCACGGCTCTCATGATCCGTGGCTGCGCAGCTATGGCAAGGTGGATGTGGTGATTACCCCCCTATTGGATGTGTGTTTACCCCTGGTGGGGGCGATTCTCAAGGGGGGCAAAATAGCATTGGAATTGGGGCAATGGCTACAACCGAAGGTCATGATCACGACAGCGGGCAATGGCAGCCTCCGCCTTCAGGGATGGCTACCGCGACTACTCTCGGTTCAAGGAACCCTTGAGGAATTACAAGGGTCGTTTCAGCGGCTTGGACTCAGCACTCGTTTGGTGGAACCAGTGGCCTACACTCCCCTTGTTCTGCTGGCTGAGGCTTAGGAATGCGACGCTGGTTGCGGTCTTTGATTGACCTTGGGCAACAGGTCGTCATTCTGCTTCAGGACAATCAGCGATTTTTGCACCTTCTCAGCCGGATTGAAGGCATAGCAACGCGGGTGCTGGCGATCGGGATGCTGCTGGTGGTCATCGTCGCCATTATTGATTTGGGGCGGATTTTGACGGTAGAGCTACTCTCACCCCCCCTGGGGCAGTTTAGCTTGGAACTGGTGAAAATCTTTGGCCTCTTTCTCAATGTTCTGGTGGCATTGGAAATTCTCGAAAACATCACGGCCTACCTGAAAACCCATGTCTCCTCCCAGATTGTTGAGCTGGTGATTGTTACCTCCCTGATTGCCATTGCCCGTAAAATCATCATTCTGGATATTAGCCAACCAGAAACGGTGGCAAAGCTCCTGGGGCTGGCGATCGCCATCTTGGCCTTGTCTGCCAGTTACTGGATTGTGCGTCGTCTAAACTATCGGCGGCGTCCCTGAGGGATAGACCTGCTCACGGTAAGCTTTGGCCTGCTCTAAGGCTCTTTGCAGGTGCTCCCAGTCCTCCTGCTCCACTTGGCGAATCAGATCATCAAGGGTGGCACGGTAGCGAATCAGGCAGTGGCGCAGGGCAGCGCGGTTATATTCCGCCATCATCCGTCCCAACTCTGGGTTACCACCCCCAACGCGGCTGGTATCGCGAAAGCCAGAGCTAGCCAACTGCTGGGCCAGCGTCCGAATTGGCTCATTGGCTTCTTGGGCATTAGCGAGAATCAGGGCTGCACTCACCAGTACGGGGAGGTGGGATATCCAAGCAACGGCGCGATCGTGATCCGATGGGGTGGCATAGAGCAGCTTTGCCCCGAGATCATTGACCACGCCAGCGACACAGTCAATGGCAACACTTTGGGTGTGCAGGGTGGGGGTGAGAACATAGGGAGCATTCTCAAACAGATGAGCTTGGGCCGCTTCAATGCCGGATTCTGCGGTACCGGCCATCGGGTGACCACCGACATAGCGTGGCCAGAGTTTTTCGAGGGCGGGGACGATCTCTCCCTTGACGGATCCCACGTCCGTCAGCACCGTTTCTGGACTGAGATAGGGGATGATCTCAAGTGCAACAGGAAGGATGCTGCCGATAGGGGGGCAGAGAAACACCAGATCAAGGGCACGCAAAGTTTGCGGCTCCGTACCGCCCCAGTCAATGGCTCCCCTGGCGATCGCCCGCTCGCAGGTTTCAGGGCGCCGACTCAGCCCCACCACGTAGTGCCCCTTGGCCCGCAGATCAATGCCCAGCGACCCACCAATCAGTCCCAGCCCGACAATACCAATGCGCAGCATCCCGCCTCTAACCTAAACACCTTTCCAATTGTGACCTTATTCTTGTTCTGAGGGATATTCTCCGCCGCTGCACATTTGTGCTTTGGCTTCACAGCCAGCGGAGATAGCTTCGATACAATCAGAAATAAATCTGTTGCGCTCTAGGCCATCCATGATGAAACGCCTTGCCCATTTACTTCAGCAGACCCTCAAATTTTGCCTTGGTCTTACCCTGGTTTGGTATCTGAATAGCAATACACCGGTGTGGGCAGCCGCAGCTCACCATAGTTTTGTAGCAGCTGCAGTAGAGCGGGTTGGGGATGCGGTTGTTCGCATTGATACTGAACGCACAATTGTGCGCACCCCCGATCCCCTCTTGAGTGATCCCTTCTTTCGCCAATTTTTCCCCGGTTTAGCCTTGCCCCCCCAAGAGGATCGGCTGCGGGGTCAAGGGTCAGGGTTCATCATTGATCCTAGTGGCATTGTCATGACCAACGCCCATGTGGTGAGTCAAGCCGATACGGTGACAGTGCGCCTCAAGGATGGCCGAGTCTTTGAGGGGGAAGTGCGCGGCGTGGATGAGGTGTCTGATCTAGCGATTGTCAAACTCAAAGGGGTCACCGAACCATTGCCCACGGCGCCCCTTGGTGATTCCAGTGAGGTGAAGGTGGGGGATTGGGCGATCGCTGTCGGCAATCCCCTTGGCCTTGACAACACAGTAACATTGGGGATTGTTAGTACACTCCACCGCTCCAGCGCTCAAGTGGGTATCCCCGATAAGCGCCTTGATTTTATTCAAACGGATGCGGCCATCAACCCCGGCAACTCGGGGGGACCTTTGCTCAATGAAGCGGGGGAAGTAATTGGCATTAATACCGCCATTCGTGCCGATGCCATGGGGATTGGCTTCGCCATTCCCATCAACAAAGCCAAAGCCCTGCAAACCCGCCTGATTCGGGGTGAGAAAATTCAACACGCCTACCTTGGCATTCAAATGACCACCTTTACGCCGGCAATGGCCAAGGAAAACAATGCTAACCCCAACTCACCCGTGATTCTGCCGGAAGTCAATGGCGTTCTTGTCCTACAGGTGTTGCCCAATACGCCTGCGGCAAAAGCTGGTCTGCGCTGGGGGGATGTGATTACCGCAGTAGATGGGGAACCGATTACCAGCGCCGATCAGTTGCAGAACATTGTCGATAGTGCCGCGGTGGGGCAAGTTCTGAATTTAACCGTTCAGCGGGGCGATCGCACTCAACGGATTGCGGTGCGGACAGCGGCGTTGCAGGGAGCGGCTTAAGATGCCCTTGGGGCTACTGCTGCTGTGGCTCTTTGCCCTTGCCACCCGCTTTTGGGGCCTGAGCCGCTTTCCCACCCTAGTGTTTGATGAGGTCTATTTTGCCCGCTTTGGCCGCCACTATCTTGCAGGTGTGCCTTTCTTTGATGCCCATCCCCCGCTGGGAAAATACCTGATTGCCCTGAGCATTTGGCTGGGGGGCGGCTTTCACCCTTGGGGCTATCGCTGGTTGAATGCGCTGATGGGATCGCTGATTCCCGTGGCAGTGGCAGTGTTGGCCTATCTCCTGACCCGGCGATCGCGCGTGGCGCTGTTATCGGGACTCTTCGTTGCCCTCGATGGCCTCTTTTTGGTGGAGTCCCGCTATGCTCTCATCAATATCTCCCTTGTGCTTTTTGGTGTGGTGGCACAGATTCTTTGGCTGTGGGGGTTGCGCCACCAGGGCAGGGGGCGATCGCTCTGGCTGATGGCCGCAGGGGTTGCCTTTGGCGCCTGTGGAGCTGTGAAGTGGAGTGGTTTGGGATTCTTGCTGGGGGTGGAGCTTTTCTGGGTTCTCCAGCAGAGGTTGCCGCTGGCCGCTGAGGGGAAGACGACCTACCAGTGGTGGCAGATGTGCCTGGTCCTGCCCCTGGTTGCCTTTGGCGCCTGTGGAGCTGTGAAGTGGAGTGGTTTGGGATTCTTGCTGGGGGTGG
>NZ_JACOMP010000094.1:0-3483 GCF_014466085.1 Thermosynechococcus sp. OHK43 | reverse complement strand
GTAGTAGAGGTGGTGGATTTGCCAGGCGTCTATGCCCTCGATGCTGAAGAGGGCACTGGAGTTGACGAGCAAATTGCCCGTAATTTCTTGCTAGAGGAGGCGTATGACTTAGTCGTAAACATCCTTGATGCTGCTAACCTGGAGCGTAATTTTTACCTGACCTCCCAGTTGCTAGACCGAGGCGTGCCGCTTATATTAGTGCTAAACATGATTGACAGAGCACAGGCTAATGGAATTAGTATTGATAGCCAAGTGCTCAGCCAGCGTTTAGGCATTCCGGTTCTTCCTTTTTGCGCCAAACAAAAGCCCTACTTTGATCAACTGCGGCAAGCAATTCGCCTAGCTCTTCAAGATCGGCCAATTGTCACTGTTAGGGCGCCTCAACTCCCTATCATTGAAGAGGCAATTGCTGATTTGCTGACTAAAGGTGCTAAGGATCGAGGACAAGCCTTGGCTTGGCTGCAATATCTAGAATCTGTCCCCAAGGAGGAGGTGCCCCACCTCCATCAATGGCGACGACGGATTCACCAAACCCTAGAAGAAGATATTGATCTTGTGATTGCCGACAGTCGCTATCACTGGATTCACCATCTAATGGCGGATGTTTTGAAACGGGGCGATCGCCCGGCCACAACAGTTTCGGATCGCATAGACCAAATTGTTCTCAACCGCTGGTTGGGGGTTCCCATCTTTTTGGGCGTCATGTACATGGTGTTTTTAATTTCAATCAACGTTGGCGGTGCCTTCATTGACTTCTTTGATATTGGGGTGGGAGCATTGGTTGTGGGCTGGCCAACCCAAGTTCTAGAAACCCTCCATGCCCCTGGTTGGTTAATTGGTCTGCTGGCAGAGGGAGTGGGTGGTGGCATCCAAACCACAGCAACATTTATTCCCCAGATTGGCCTGCTTTTTATTTTTCTTACCTTCCTTGAGGACAGCGGTTATTTGGCACGGGCAGCCTTTGTCATGGATCGACTGATGCGCTGGATGGGCTTGCCCGGCAAATCCTTTCTGCCAATGATAGTGTCCTTCGGCTGCAATATCCCCGGCATCATGGCTACTCGCACCCTTGAAAATCGGCTCGATCGCTTGATGACGATTCTCATGGTTCCTTTTATGTCCTGCGGTGCCCGCCTACCGGTCTATGCTCTGCTTGTTGCGGCTTTCTTCCCCCGCAATGGTCAAAATATTGTATTTTTGCTCTACCTGTCGGGAATTGTAGCAGCAATCTTTACCGGATTTGTGATGAAACGCACTCTCTTTCAAGGGGAAATTGCACCTTTTGTAATAGAGTTACCTCCCTACCATTTGCCTACGTTGAGGGGGGTGTTCCTTCGAGCTTGGGAACGGCTAAAAGCGTTTCTCGGCCGAGCCGGCAAGATGATTGTGACCCTTGTGGTCATTCTGGGGCTACTCAACTCTGTGGGCACCGATGGCAGTTTTGGCAAAAAGGATAGTACGCAGTCGATTTTAAGTGCCTTTAGCCGTCAAATTACGCCCGTATTTTCACCTATGGGAATCGAGCCAGACAACTGGCCGGCTACTGTGGGACTCTTTACGGGCGTGTTTGCCAAGGAAGTGATGGTGGGGACAATGGATGCTCTCTATACAGAACTAGCCCGGCAGGAGTCTCAGGAGGCTAGCGCTGGAGACGATGCGGCACCATTTTCAGTTTGGGAACAACTGAGGCAAGCAGTGCTGAGTGTTCCGGAAAATCTCAGCAAACTAGGGCAGCAGATGCTTGATCCTTTAGGGTTTCAGGTATTGCAAGGGGCGGATAATCCCAAAGCAGCGGCTGAAGTGCAGCAGGTGCACTACACCACATTTGGTCAGATGGTACAGCAGTTTGGTACACCAACAGCAGCGATCGCCTTCCTCCTATTTGTCTTGCTCTACTTTCCCTGTGTGTCAGCCACTGCTGCAGTCTATCGAGAAACCAATCTGGGCTGGACAATCTTTGTAGTCACTTGGACAACGGGCTTCGCCTACTGGGTTGCCACTGGTTACTATCAGATCATGACCTTTACTGCTCATCCTGTGTTTTCTGCACTGTGGTTAGTCAGCCTAGGAGTAGTGATGGCAATTGTGATCATGGCCTTGAAGTATTACGGCGATCGCCGGCACTTTTCCTCGCCACAGGAGGTGTAATCATGCTTTTGGAATTGCAGGACTATATTAAGAAGCGCCAAGTGGTTTCCATTGAGGAGTTGGTGAATCATTTTCGATCGCCACCGAGTCTCATTGAGCCTATGATTGAGCAGCTCATAGCCAAAGGGCGAGTCCAAAAAATCACCCCTAGCCACTGCAGCAGTTGCCAGCAGTGCGGCTCGCAGTCTCTTCAATTGTACGAGTGGAGAATGAACCATGTTATCTTCAGCAATGATCAATCGCCTAAATGAACAGATTAACCTTGAGATGTTCTCAGCCTACCTCTATTTGCAGATGAGCTCTTGGTGTGCTCACAAAGCCTTGGAAGGATGTGCTACTTTTCTTGGGCAACATGCCGATGAAGAAATGGCGCACATGCGGCGTCTCCTGAGCTATATGCACGAGACCGGTGCCCTAGCAATTTTGAAGGATATAGCAGCTCCTCCCCACAACTTTGCTTCTCTTAAGGAGATGTTTAACCAAGTCTATGAGCATGAACAGTTTGTCACTCGCAAAATAAACGAGCTAGTGCATTTAGCCAATAGCGAACCTGACTATTCAACACTGCAGTTTTTGCAGTGGTATGTTGCTGAACAACACCAAGAAGAATTTTTATTCAAAAGTATCCTCGATAAGATTGAACTCATTGGCACAGAAGGGCAAGGACTATTTTTTATTGACCAAGAAATTGGCAAACTTACCTCAACCAGAAACAGCAAGACACTGCCCAGCATAGGCTAAGCGCCACCCCTTGTCCAGGGGTTGAATGTTACCCCAGAAGATTTAAGGGGATCTAGGGATAAGTTATTGGCCCATCAGTGCTATAACGACACGATAAAAAGACAACTACGCCAACATCTCAGAGTAGAAACAGTTAGGAGATGCTTGGTAAACCTGGGTAATGGTGGCGGCCAGTCGTTGCATGCCAAGGGCAATTTCCTCATTACTGGCGGTGAGACTAATGCGTAAGCACTCCTGTTTGTGGCGCCACGGCTCCGTTAAGCCGGGGAAAAAGGAACTGCCGGGAACAACAATCACACCTGCTCGTTTCAAGTGTTGATACAATTCCCAATCCGTCATGGGTAAATCCCGTAGCCACAACCACGCAAAAATCGCCCCTTCACCGCGATGCAAAAACCAAGGAATGTCGTTGGGTAAAGCACTGCGTAGGGCGTCTTCGAGAATTGTAAACTTGCGCTGATAGAAGGGGCGAATGACATTGACAGACACTTCGGCGAGGGCACCGTTGGCAATGGCTAAAGCGGCGATCGCCTGACCGTAGCGGGAGGCATGAATGCAGGCATTGGTTTGAAAAGCTTCAAGGACACTCAAAAT
>NZ_JACOMP010000093.1:0-2658 GCF_014466085.1 Thermosynechococcus sp. OHK43 | reverse complement strand
TTGAAGTAGAACTGGCACAATCGCAAATTGAACTGGCCAATATTCGCCAACGCCTCAGTCAAACGAACCAAGTGCTAGAGCAGGCCGTCAATCGTCAAACCCTTACAGAAGCAGAACTCAAGCAACTCCAAGACCGCTACACCCAAGCCCAAAAAAACCTCGAGAACTTTGAAGCCCAAGGGGCACGCCTGCGGCAGGAAATCCAGCGCCTGCAACGGGAGCGACAAGCCATCCAAAGTCGCCTCGAGGATGTGGCTGGGCAAAAAGTAGCCCTAGAAACCGCCATTCGCACAGCTCAACAACGCCTTGCCGAAGTTGAAGCCCAAAAGGATCGCCTCCAAGCAGAGATTGAGCGCATTCAGGATCAACTGGCCGTGGCCAATCAGCAGCAGCAGGTGTTACGGAATCAACAGCGTAGTCTTCAGCAGGAAATTGCTGCCCTTGAGGCCAGTCGCCAACGCCTTGAAGAAAACGTGAGCATCCTGCTTTTGGGACTACGGCGGGGGACGATCGCCATTCGCACGGGGCAAGTTTTGGCCTCTGCAGTGATTCAAAATGTCAAAGATCCGGCTCAAGCCACCCAAGTCATTGAGGAACTCCTGCGGGAAGCGCGACGGAATGCCATCGTTCTCAATAGTCCCCAGGACCTCAAGCCAACGGATCAGGTGATTCAAATCACCACCGAAGATGTGCGCCGCCTGCGCAGCCAAATTAGTGATGGTCAGCCCTATGTGGTGCGCATTCTAGCAGCGGCCAATTATCTACAGGGGGAAAGCAATATTCTTGTGGTGCCCCAAGTGGCGCGCAATCAGCAGGTCTTCCGCGAGGGTGAGAATCTGGCCACCATCTCTTTGGATCCCAGCCAGATGACCGATGAGCAGATTTTGCAACGTTTGGATCAGTTATTTACGGTAAGTAATCAACGGGCGATCGCCTCCGGTGTGCTCCCAGATCCGGTCACTGGCACTGTTGGCTCGTTTCGCCAAATTGAACTGGTGAAATTTGTCCTTGACCTCAAGGATCACCAAGGGACGGTTGATATTAGTGCAGTCACTCCCACCTCGGTTTATACCGCTGGCCCGCTCACCCTCTCCCTTGTCGCCCGCCAAAATCAGCGAGTGATCCTCCGCAGTGGCTAGGTGCTGACCTGATTTCTCGCCCCTTGGCGTGGAGCTATAAAACCACAGGCTAGGATAGAGAAAATTTTTCTTTTTTCACCATGTAAGGGGTGCCCCCATGAGGCGACTGGTTTCGATTGGTTTCTTGATATTTATTCCCCTTTCCGTTGCTGCGGAAAAACTGGAATGGGGCGCTCTCACCGTCTTTATTTTGGCAGCACTGGCGATCGTGCCCTTAGCGATTTGGTTGAGCACCGCCACAGAAGAGGTGGCGCTGGCCACGGGTCCGACGATCGGTGGCCTCTTGAATGCCCTCTTTGGCAATGCCACCGAACTCATTATTGCTATTGTGGCGCTGCGAGCGGGTTTAGTGGATATTGTCAAAGCCAGTATTACGGGAACCCTGATGGCGAACCTTTTGCTGGTGATGGGGCTATCCATGTTGCTGGGGGGCATTCGCTACAAGGAACAATCCTTTGCCCCAGTGGTGGCACGGGTGAATGCCTCCTCGATGACGGTGGCGATCGCTGCCATTCTTTTACCAGCAATGGTGATTTACACCTCCGATAGAGTGCCGCCAACCGCAGTTTCCCAAATGTCAGTTGTGGTATCCATCATTCTGGTTCTGGTTTATGGGCTCACGTTACTCTTTTCCCTGAAAACCCACAGCTATCTTTACGATGTTAGTGAGGTGGAACTAGGGGGCGTGGAAGGACACTACGAAAGGCCCAACCTACCCCTTTGGATCAATGTTCTTATCATTGCCACCATTGGGGTGGCCTTTGAGTCAGAAATCTTTGTTGGTGCTGTCGAGGAGGCAACGGCGGGACTGGGTTTGACGCCCCTATTTACTGGGGTCATCCTCTTGCCATTGGTGGGTGGTGCAGCGGAATATGTGACCGCTGTGGGGGTTGCCCTGAAAAACAATATGGATCTGTCCGTTTCCATTGCCTTGGGTTCATCCCTTTTGGTGGCGCTTTTGGTGGCACCGGTTCTTGTGCTCATTGGCCAGTTCATTGGTCAGCCGATGGATTTGAACTTTAGCCTTTTTGAGGTGGTGACGGTGATTATTGCGGTTGTAATTGCCAATGTGATTAGCCTAGATGGCCGCTCCAACTGGCTAGAGGGAGCGCTGCTTTTGGCCACCTATGGGATTCTCGGCACCGCCTTTTTCTTCCATACCTAGGAGAGGCGCTGAATCTGTAGTTGATAGGTCATGGTTGAGGTGACCCCCTGTCCCCGTAGGGCACCTTCAATGGGGGCAGCATCCGCCGGATCAGCGGCAGCCACAAGGGCAATGTGGCGATCGCTCACCGCTAGGCCGTGGGTGGGATCATAGCCCCGCCAGCCTGCCCCCGGCAAATACACTTCCACCCAAGCATGGAGGTGCCGTTCAGGATTATCCAAGTCTCCTTCCTGATAGCCACTGACAAACCGCGCCGCTAGGCCCACCGCCCGACAGGCATGGATAAACAAGACTGCCATATCGCGACAGGAACCCATTTGTTTTGCCCAAGTGACACAGGGGGGCCAAGGGGCA
>NZ_JACOMP010000092.1:0-12495 GCF_014466085.1 Thermosynechococcus sp. OHK43 | reverse complement strand
TGGTGGGGGGGGGGGGTTTGGGGGGGGTTCAGTCATGGCGATCGCTCCTAATGCAACAGTTCAATCCTACAGGTGAATTCCTATGCAAGTATTCTATATCTTTAGTTTTTGATCATAGCAGCCAAAGCAGGGGCCAGCGGTTTGAAAAATCGCTTTTGGTGAAGGAACGGTTGGCTCTTCAAGCGTGCAGCAGAGGAATCATATCGGTGGGTGCCCCTTGGCCAATCACTTTGCCGCGATCGAGAACAATGGCACCATCCGCTTGCGCTAGTTCATCGAGGCGATGGGTGACCCACAGCGCCGTCATCCCTTGAGTGTTGACCAGTTGGCGCACATAGCCCAAGAGTTCCCGCTGGCTATCGGGGTCAAGGAGTGCCGTGGGTTCATCGAGCAACAGCACCCGGCAATGGCGAGCAATCGCCCCGGCAATAGCTACCCGCTGTTTTTGGCCACCACTGAGGGCATAGATGGGACGGCGTTCTAACCCCTGTAAATTTACCGCTTGCAGAGCAGCACTGACGCGCTCACGCACCTGCCAATAGTTCAGAGCTTCACCATTGAGACTAAAGGCAATATCGGCACCCACACTCGGCATCACCAGTTGGTGATCGGGGTTCTGGAAGACAAAGCCAAGGGGCTGCTCTACATAGACTTCACCCCTTTGGGGCTGCAAAAGTCCCCCCAAAATACGCACCAGTGTTGACTTACCACTACCATTGCGGCCTAGGAGCATCCACAGTTGCCCCCGCGGGATTTCTAACGATACCTGATCCAGCACTAAAACCTCTGGCGACCAGCCAAAGGAGACCTCTTTGAGATGAATTGCTGTGGAGATTGCCGCCATGGGTTTTTGGACAATACTCATGGTTTTCGGTAGGGTGATGATGATCCCCAATTGGGTTGTTGGGCACCAAGTAAGGAGCGGCTATGCAAGAGGAATTATACATTGTCCTCATCAGCATTCATGGTTTGATTCGGGGCGATCGCCTTGAACTGGGGCGAGATGCCGATACGGGAGGACAAACGCGCTATGTGGTCGAACTGGCAAAAACCCTTGCAGCCCATCCCCGTGTTGCACAAGTGGATTTGGTCACTCGTCTAATTCCCGATGCCAAGGTCAGTCCCGACTATGCCCAGCCCATTGAGCGAATTAGCGATCGCGCCCGCATTGTCCGTCTGGCCTGTGGTCCGCGCCGCTATTTGCGCAAAGAAGTGCTTTGGCCCTATCTAGATGTCTTTGCCGATGAACTGTTGCGCCATCTCCGCCAAAGTGGGCGCATGCCCGATGTCATCCACAGTCACTATGCCGATGCGGGTTATGTGGGCTGCCGTGTGGCTGGCTGGTTGGGGGTTCCCCTTGTGCACACTGGGCATTCCCTCGGACGGGTCAAGCAACAGCGACTCCTGGCCCAGGGCGGTAAACCCGATGCCCTTGAAGAGCAGTTTCACTTTACGACGCGCATCGAAGCCGAAGAACAAACCCTTGCCAGTGCCGCACTCATTATTGCCAGTACCCACCAGGAAGTCGAAGAGCAGTATCGCCTCTACGATCAATACGACCCGGCACGGATGGCCGTGATTCCACCGGGGGTAGATACCAGCCGCTTCTATCCAGCCCCGGTTCCAGCCGATTTACCGTTTCGCAAGGAATTGCGTCGCTTTTTGCTGGAGCCGGAAAAGCCCTTTATCTTTTGCCTCTCTCGACCAGTACCACGTAAGAATGTGGCTGCCCTGCTCAAGGTCTATGGCAGCGATCCCTTTTTGCAGGAGCGAGCAAATCTCGTTTTAGTTCTCGGCAATCGCACCGATATTAGCAAGATGGAGGCCAGCCCTCGCCAAGTATTGACGGAAGTCTTTTTGCTGGTGGATCGCTATGATCTCTATGGCAAAGTCGCCTATCCGAAAACCCACACGAGTGATGAAGTCCCCGATCTGTACCGTTTAGCCGCGCAGCAACGGGGGGTTTTTATCAATCCTGCGCTGACGGAACCCTTTGGCCTGACCCTCATTGAAGCGGCTGCCTGTGGATTGCCGATTTTGGCCACAGCGGATGGCGGGCCGCAGGAGATTATCCGCCACTGTCGCAATGGCTTGCTCTTTGATGCCCTTGATCTAGAAGCAATTCGCAGCGCTCTGCATCAAGCCTTTCAAAGCGATAGTCAGTGGCAGACTTGGGCAGACAATGGCCTGAAGGGGGTACAGGCCCACTACTCTTGGCGCAGTCATGTGGAGACGTATTTGCAGGCCCTTGATCAACTGGCGGCAAAATCGGTGTTGCCCGTGTTGAGTGTGCAACGGCAACCGCTTCAGTGCCAGACTCATCAACTGCCAACCACCCTGACACGGAACCGCCTGCTCACCCTCGAACGCCTGTTGATTAGTGATATTGACAATACCTTGATTGGCGATCGCGCGGCCCTTGAGCGACTATTAACCCTTCTCCAACGCCGTCCCGAAATGGGTTTTGGGGTGGCAACGGGGCGTCACCTAGAAATTACCCTAGAGGTGCTCCATGAATGGGGGGTGCCCATCCCCGATGTTTTAATTACATCCGTGGGCAGTGAAATTTACTATGGCCCGCACCTGGTTCCCGACACCAGTTGGCAGCAGCACATTAGCTATCGCTGGGAACCGCAGCGGGTCAGAGACACCCTCGCCGCTGTGGCCGGCCTAAGGCTGCAACCCCCTGAGAATCAACGCTCCCACAAAATTAGCTACAACGTTGACACCACTGTTCTCCCCAGCATTACACCAGTGCTGCGGCTGCTGCGGCAGCAGAAACTCCATTGTCGGCCGATTTTCTCCCACAATCAGTTCTTGGATATTTTGCCCCTACGTGCTTCCAAAGGCGATGCTCTGCGCTATCTGGCCCTGAAGTGGGGCTATCCGCTGCAAAAACTGTTGGTGGCTGGCGATTCTGGCAATGACGAGCAAATGCTGACGGGGAATACCCTTGCTGTTGTTGTGGGCAATCACAGTCCGGAATTGGAAAAGCTGCGCGATCGCCCCCACATTTACTTTGCCAAGGGTCACTATGCCCAAGGGATTCTGGAAGCCATTGAGCACTACGGCTTCTAAGCAGCCATCCAGTCAGATTCCCCAGGGGGATAGTCGGCAGAGGGGCCCTAGAGGTAACTCAACACTTGGCTAACCACTTCTGGGCTCACGGAAATACTGTCAAGGCCCAAGTCAATTAACCACGGCAGCCAATGGGGATAGCGGGCGGGGGCTTCACCACAAAGACTGCAGCCTAAATGATGCACTTTGGCGCCTTGAATCAGTTGGGCGATCGCCCCCCTAACGGCAGGATGGTCTTCATTTAATTCGGGTAGGGCCGTTTCGCGATCAATGCCCAAGAGCAGTTGGGTGAGATCATTGGTGCCAATTGTAATTCCCGCAACGCCAAGATGGGCTAGATCAGCCAGCAAAAATAGAATAGCCGGCACCTCCGCCATCACCCACAATTCCACACCCGCATTGAGTGTAAGACCATGCTCCGCAAGTGCTTTTTGACAGTAGACCACTTCACCGACACTGCGGACAAAGGGCAGAACAATGCGTAAAGGGCAGGTTTCTAAACGGTGGGCGATCGCCAGCGCCGACAGCTCCAAGTGAAATAGTTCCGGACAATGGGAATAGCGACTCACGCCCCGCAGCCCCCAATCTGTTTCCGGTTCAAAGCGATGTCCCCCCAACAGTTGCCGATAATCTGCTGGCCGTAAATCCAACGTGCGATAAAAGAGGGGACGGGGGGCGATCGCCCGCATAAATTCACCCAGGTGCTGCACCCAGCGATCGCGCAACTGCTCAGCTTCCCCCTGCTCCAACCAATGACAGGGATGGCGATGCTCCAAAAAAGCCAGTAACATCAGCTCTGAGCGCAACAGGCCAATGCCATCGCAGGGAAGCGATCGCAATAGTCGTAGGGCACTGACTTGACTCACATTGACCATGACCTGCAAGGGCAATTGCTTCACCGCCGGGGGTGAGGGCGTTTGCGGAAGGGGGGTAGCCACCACCGGCAATGGCTCTGGGGGCAGTTGATAGATAGCTCCCCGGTGACCATCAAGAAACAGTGTCATTCCCGAACGAATCTGCTGTGTGGCATTGGCCACATCCACCACCGCTGGCCGTCCCAATTCCCGTGCCAGAATTGCCCCATGGCTCGTTAGCCCTCCCTGCTCACAAATCACACCAACGGCAGCATTCACGAGGGGCAACCAGTGGGGAGGAATACTTTTGGTCACCAAAATCCGTCCAGCCACAGCAGCCGGGGCACAGGGGTCGGTGACCACAATGGCAGGGGCGATCGCCTGCCCTCCAGCAGCGGGAATTCCTTGCGCGAGTAGAGTATGCTCCACCGCCTGCGGCAAGGGGGCAACCGGCAGAGGCTCCGGCAAACACTGTCCCCACCAAACCTGTGTCTGGCTGCGATGCCAAAGCCAGAGATGGGACGCTGCCCCGCGACAGGCCTGCTGCAAGTGGTGCTCCTCTGCGGGCGTCAGCTCAATTCCCCTTGGGGACAGGGGAATGCCTTGATGGGGTAGAGCCACACCGCTGGCGATCGCCTTCAACGTTGGCTCCCTCCCTATCCACCAACCTGAAGCAACAATGGCACTTAGGGGGTAAAGCAAGATCACCCCCTTGAGCTGACAAAAATCCCATCCCTGCTGCCAATAGGTATAGAGATTCTTGGCTTGAACAAGGGCAGCAAAGGCAGCTTCGATCACCTGATGACACAGGGGCAAACTGGGACGGTTTAAGACTGTGCCACGACCTAGCCCCCAAGGTAAGTCCACAGCACCCTGCCAAAGATAGGTGGTGAGAACCAGATGGGAGTCTCCCCCCTGTTGTTGCCAAAAGTGATGACACTCAGCAAAAATTGTTTCTAACTCTCCCACATCCAAGGGCGGTAATTGATCGGTCATCTCCAGAGCCAGTGCCTTGAAATCCGCCGCAGTGGGAGGTCGCTCCTGCCAGCGATCGCAGGCTGCTTGCCACAGGGGAATGGCGCCAGCGCGCAACTGTTGCCAGACACTAGTAGAAATCAACCACACAGGATGAGGCGGTGGCAAGACTTGTTGCGTCTTTTGCAGGGCAACCAACGTTGGGGAAAGGGCTTCCGCTGGGTACTGCTGTAGGGGTTCCAGAAGGAGTGATGTCACAAACGCATTTCCTTAATCGTCTCCTGAATCGTCCTTGGGGGGCTGGGAGCCGACGATCCTACCTAGGGAGAACTGACTTCCGTTGGCTGACGGCGGCGAATGTTGAGGACATCAGTGATTTTTCTAATTTGCGCCAAGATACGATCCAACTGCTTCGCATTCACAATATCAATACACAAATCAATAGTTGCCGTGCCCGTCGGATGCGTGTGGACATTGGCTCGCCGTACATTAATTTGATGATCGGTTAAACGGGTCAAAATATCCTTAAGAATACCGACGCGATCAATTACCTCAATTTGCACATCCACAGGGTAGGTTTGGGGACGGTGTGGATTGACTTTGGTATTCCAACTCACTGGAATCAGGCGATCGCTCGACACCGCCTCTAGGCTGCTACAGCCCTGCCGATGAATGGAAATACCCCGACTGCCCAGCGTCACCACGCCAATAATCGGCTCATCGGGCACAGGACAACAACAGCCAGCAATGTGATAAACCAAGCCCTCCACCCCTAGAATCGGGGAATCAGTGGGTTTGGTGGTCGCTGGTACACGGTTAACAGGGGCAGATTCCGAAGGCAGTTCCGGTGGGGTTGTCTCTGGACGTGCCAGGGTAATTGCCCGCAGCCGATTCACCACCAGATTCAGCGTGATTTCACCATAGCCCAGGGCCGCCACTAGGTCATCCACACTTTGGTAGTTGCTGCGCTCTGCCACCTGCTGCATTTGCGGTGACTTCAGGAGTGCTTCCAAACCGGCTTTGCCCAGTTCTTTCTCTAGTAACTCCCGTCCCCGTTGCAGGTTTTCATCGCGGCGCGATCGCTTGTACCACTGCCGAATACGATTGCGTGCCGTTGTTGTTTTAACAAAGTTCAACCAATCCAAACTGGGGTGAGCTGTTTTTTGAGTGAGAATTTCCACAATGTCGCCATTGCGCAGGGGGGTATCTAGGGGCACCATCCGACCATTCACCCGTGCCCCAGCACAGTGATTGCCGATATCGGTGTGAATACGGTAGGCAAAGTCAAGGGGCGTTGCCCCCTGTTGCAGGGCAAGGACATCCCCTTGGGGTGTAAAAACATAGACCTCCTTATCAAAGAGATCATCGCGAATGCTGTCAAGATACTCCTGCGCATCCTTGAGGTCATTTTGCCAATCCAGCAGTTGGCGTAGCCACGTAAATTTTTGATCTTGGACACTCCACTGCTGCGGCAAGGACTGACCTGTTTCTTTGTACTTCCAGTGGGCAGCAATTCCATACTCAGAGACATGGTGCATCGCCAAGGTGCGAATTTGCACCTCCAAGGGGCGCCCCCCGAGACCCATAACGACGGTGTGCAGCGATTGATACTGGTTGGGTTTGGGCAAGCTAATGTAGTCCTTGAACCGCCCCGGCACCGAAAGAAAACAGTCATGGACAACCGCAAGGGCACGATAGCACTCATCCTTTGTGGCTACAAGGATGCGAATGCCCGCTATATCATAGATTTCATGGAATTCTTTGTGCTGCCGCATCATTTTTTGGTAGATGCTGTAGAGGTGCTTGGGACGGCCGCTAATTTCTAGGTAGCCAAAGCCCATCCCCGATAACCGCTCTTGAAGAATTTGAATGGCCTGCTGCAGTTGTGCCTCGCGATTGGCGCGCTTTTCGGCCACCAATTCTTGAATGCGGCGGTAGGCCTCTGGCTCCAGGTACTTAAAGGCCAAATCCTCGAGCTCCCACTTGATCCGCCAGATCCCCAGGCGGTTGGCCAGGGGAGCAAAGACATCACGGGTTTCTTGGGCAATGGCATGGCGGCGATCTTCCGGCAGATACTCAAGGGTGCGCATATTATGCAGGCGATCGGCTAGCTTGACGACGATGACACGAATATCCTGCGCCATCGCCAAAAACATTCGCCGGAAACTTTCCGCTTGCCGCTCCGTTTTACTGGAGAAGTTAAATTTCGAGAGCTTGGTGACCCCTTCCACCAGTCGCCGCACCTCAGCACCAAAATTTGCTTCTAGCTCCTCTGCTGTAACAGCGGTATCCTCAATCACATCGTGGAGCAACCCCGCCGCCAAGAGGGCTGGCCCACCCCCTAAATCCCGCAAAATACTCGCCACTGCCACAGGATGGGCAATGTAGGGTTCCCCTGAAGCCCGCCGCTGTCCTTGGTGCAAGTCATAGGCAAATTGAAACGCTCGACAGACCAAATCATCCCCATTCTCAGGATTTGGATTTTGCAGGCACGTCGCTAACCAATCGGGTAATTCAATATCAGTCGGCAAGCTAGGTGCAAAAGCGTTCATGGCGGCAGGCGATCGGGAAAGCAGCACAATCAATTCGAGTACGTATATTTTACTTTAATTTCATCCCCAGCGCGGGGATGAACTAGAGCGCCAACGCTTCTTGCCCCCCTAATTTTTGGGGTTACGGGTTGATAAATTTCTTATCTCCCCTAACATGGCAACTAAGCACGTGAATCCCTCAGAGAAACAAGAGCAAGACAAGAACTATGGGAACCCCACTGACGCCAATGACTCGGCATTACATCCTGCGTTTGCTCAATCAAGGCAGCGATCCATTGGCGTGGCTAGAGCAGAATTTGGAAAAAGCAGCGCAGCATCGGGAGCAGGATATTCTTGCTCGCCTCGAATCTTTAGCTCCTGCAGAATTGGCAGCAGTGGAAATGATTGTGCGCCTGCACCGCTCCCTCAGTGGCACTGCCGCGGAGAATTTGGATGCCTCTGTGCAGCGAAAAAGCCTAGAACAAAAACTATTCCATATCTTGGGGGTGACGCCACCAACAGAGGTTGCGCCCTCTGAGATGATCGCCGCTTCTGCTGCTCAGGCTCCGCTGCAACTGGCTCAGGTGCTGGAGCACTTGAATCGCGTTAGCAAAGTAGCTCAAAAGTATCTAGGCAGTAGAATTGTTGCCAATTACTGGCGAGCCTCGCGCCCTCCTAGTAGCTGGTGTGCTGATTTCCTTGTCAGCGATGACGGTTCCATTACCTACCAGGGTGCTCTACCGCCTCAGCAGGTTTTGGTCAACTCAAGCCAACAGCAGCAGTTGGAAATGTGGTTAGTGAGTTTTGTCGATCAATGTTGCCGCATTCTCCCCCTCTTTAAACATAATCTGCAAAAAGCAAGGCTCTCGGATTCTTCCTTCCGATCTGAATCAGGGACTACTGCTGTTTCAGATAAGCGCTAGCCCCCAGTGTTTGCAGTTTTTCATTCTTGGCGCTCACAGTGGCTGCTAATTCTTGACGATAGGCAAGCACTTGCTCCAGCAACGTTGGATCATGACTGGCCAACAGTTGGACCGCCAATAGGCCTGCATTTTGGGCATTGCCAATGGCAACTGTTGCAACGGGAATCCCGGCCGGCATCTGCACAATTGAGTAGAGAGAGTCCACCCCCTGCAAATGGCGGCTCGGCACGGGTACGCCAATCACGGGCAGGGGGGTTAGGGAGGCTATCATGCCCGGTAAGTGAGCAGCGCCCCCGGCACCGGCAATAATGACTTTTAGACCTCGCTGATGGGCATTTTGAGCAAATTCCACCATGGCAAGGGGAGTGCGGTGGGCTGAGAGGATAGCGACTTCATGGGGAATGCCAAAGCGCTCACAAATGGCGATCGCCCCCTGCATGGTCGGCAAATCGGAATCACTGCCCATGACAATGGCAACCAGCGGTGTCTCTGCCATTCCTCCTGCTTACCCCCTCAACAAACGGTGCAACCTCATCCTACAGCCCTTTTCTGCGGAGCGAGATATGATTTCCCTATGGTGAGTGCTGCTGCGATTAAGGAATTTGCCCATCAGTTGGGGTTCCATCGGGTGGGGATTGTGGATTTGCGCACCTATACGGATGACCATCCTTCTGGAGTGGCTGCCCTCCAGCGCTGGTTAGCCCAAGGATTTCAAGCGGACATGGAATGGATGGCCAATCCCCGCCGACAGGAGATTCAAGCTGTCCTGCCGGGAGCGCGATCGATCATTGCCGTTGCCCTGAATTACTATCAGCCGCATCCCCAGCCCCCTCCTAAGGTGAAAATTGCCCGCTATGCCTGGGGGCGAGATTACCATCGGGTCTTGGGAAAACGCTTGCGAGCACTGGCGCAATGGCTTCAGTCCCAGGTACCTGAGATGAACTACCGTTGGTATGTGGATACCGGTCCTGTGCAGGACAAAGTTTGGGCAGAACAAGCAGGAATCGGTTGGATCGGCAAGCACAGCAATCTGATTTCACGGCAGTATGGCTCGTGGATTCTCTTGGGGGAATTAATTACCACCTTGGCGTTAACGGGCGATCGCCCCCACACGAATCACTGCGGCACCTGTACCCGCTGCTTGGCCGCCTGTCCCACCGGTGCCATCGTCGAACCCTATGTGGTGGATGCCAACCGCTGCATTGCCTACCACACGATTGAAAACCGTGCCCCCGAACTCCCCGCCGCAATTGCTGCTCACTTAGAAGGCTGGGTTGCCGGCTGTGACATTTGCCAAGAGGTGTGCCCGTGGAATCAACGCTTTGCCCAACCGACGGATGTGTCTGACTTTGGGGCGCGATCGCCCCTCCTCAACACTACAGCCGAAGAACTCGCTACCCTCAGCGAGCAAACGTGGGACGAGCTGACCCGCGGTTCGGCGCTGCGGCGAATCAAACCGGAACAATGGCGGCGCAATGCCCAAGCGGTGCTCTCTACTCGCTAGTATGATGATATCAATTAAGTGATTCAATCCTGAGGCTCACCAATGGTTCGACGACGCTCTACCCCTTGGATCTATCGTTGGTCGCGGTGGCTGATTGGTGGGGTTGCGCTTGCGGGTATGGCGGTAACGGCCTATCTGACGCTCGTTAAATTGACCGATCAGGAAGTAGCGTGCCCGACCTCCGGCTGTGATATTGTCCTCAACAGTCCGTGGGCAACTGTATTTGGTATTCCCCTGTCCCTCCTTGGTTTTGTGGCCTACACAGGAATGCTGTCTCTGGCAGCATTGCCACTGCTGTTGAAGGAGCCCCAGCAGAAAGAACTGCGCCGTCAAGTTGAAAGCACCACTTGGCTTTTGCTCTTTCTGGGGGCCATGGCTATGGCCAGCTTCAGTGGTTACCTCATGTACATTCTGGTCACCGAAATTAAAGCCAGTTGTCTCTATTGCATTGCCTCGGCCGTCTTTAGCGTCACCTTGCTCCTCTTGACAATTGTCGGTCATGAGTGGCGCGATCGCGGCCAACTCTTTTTTAACGGCGTGATTGTTGCGGTTATTACGCTCGTGGCTGTTTTTGGCATCTATAATGCGCGCATGGCTAACACCGACGGCCCCGGCATTCCCGTTGTCAATACTTCAGGTCCTGCAGAAATGGCCTTAGCGCGCCACTTAACCCAGGTGGGGGCGGTTATGTATGGCGCCTATTGGTGTAGCCACTGCCACGATCAAAAGGAACTCTTTGGCAAGCAGGCGGTACGCGAACTCAACTATGTGGAATGTGACCCCAATGGTGCCAATCCCCAAGTGGAACGCTGCCGCGCCAAGGGCATTCAGGGCTATCCCACATGGGAAATTCATGATCAGCTTTATTCCGGCACGCGATCGCTAAGTGAACTGAGCCGGCTCAGTAACTACAAGGGTCCAATGAACTTTAAGAACGAATAGGGACAGCAGATCTCGGTGATAGAATAAAGCCAACCAAGCACTATGCCGGTTTTCTATGCTCTCTACCGAGACTGTTGCCGAACCACCAGAGGCCTCTCGTATCCCCCTAACTACCCTTGCCAACATATTGGTAATTGAAGACGAAGACCTAATTCGCGAGACCCTTGTGCTTGCTTTGGAGGAGGAGGGATACCATACCCTTGTGGCCAGCGATGGCTATGAAGCCCTCAGCCTGATGAATAACTATCTCTTGACGGACAGCTTCCCTAAAGATGCAGAGATACATCTCATCATTCTAGATGTGATGCTGCCAGGTATTAATGGACTCGATCTATGCCGAATCATTCGCGGGGAAGGGTGCACCGTCCCCATCCTCATGATCAGTGCCAAAGGCAGTGAAATTGATCGGGTGGTCGGCCTGGAAATTGGTGCCGATGACTACTTGGCTAAGCCCTTTGGCATGCGGGAGATGCTGGCCCGCTGCCGTGCCCTCTTGCGGCGGACACAAATTCAACCGTCCACGGCGCTAACGGTGCTCCGCTTTCGTGATCTTTGTCTCTATCCCCAAGAATGCCGCGTAACCCTGCGGGGCGAGGAGATCAATCTCTCCCCCAAAGAATACAAACTGCTCGAGCTGTTTATGCGCCACCCCCGCCGCGTTTGGCCACGGGAGCAATTGCTAGATCAAGTGTGGGGGCCTGACTTTATCGGCGACAGCAAGACGGTTGATGTCCACATCCGCTGGCTGCGGGAGAAAATTGAAACCGATCCCAGTCATCCCCAGTACATTCTTACGGTGCGGGGTTTTGGCTATCGCTTTGGTTGAGGGTCAGTAAAACAATCGCCATCAACGCTGCCGGTAAAAGGACTAGCAAGGCAATCACACCGAAACTTGGCGGCAAGGGATAGAGGGGTGCGGCAAATTTAATCCCTAGGGAAATAAGGAGCGACACCAGCCACACCACGGCTAACCACATCAGTTCTGACCGCCAAGGTACCATGTTATTTCTCCATCCCTAGGGCCGTTTCAAGGGCAGTGGCCATGATGGCAGTGGGGGCGGGTTGGCCAATCCAGTACTCCAAGGCTGCCGCTCCTTGATGGAGAAGCATGGCAAGGCCGTCGAAGGTTTGCAGTCCCCGTGCCATCGCCAATTGCAAAAGCAGGGTGGGGCGAGGCTTGTAGATGAGGTCATAGACAATGGCGGTGGCGGGTAGTTTTGCCAAGTCTTCGGCTGCTAGGGGGGTGGCGCCAGGATGGGGGGCCATACCAATGGGAGTGGTATTGACCACCAGGCTGATTTTCGCCAAACAAGTGGCTCGCTCTGACCAAGGCATAGGATGGAGGGGAATCTGTGGCCAACTGGCCACAAAGGCCTCTAGCCGTTCCCTTTGGCGACCACTGATATAGATCTGCCGACAGCCCAAGTCATAACAGGCAGTGACTACGGCTCGCGCCGCCCCCCCATAGCCCAAGACTAAAACAGCCATTTCCGACCAGAGGCAGGATTGTTGCCGCAGGGGTGCCAAGAAGCCATGCACATCGGTATTCGTGCCCACCCATCCTTTTTCACTGCGATAGACGGTGTTGACTGCCCCGACCTGCTGCGCGAGGTCGCTCACATCTGCTAAATGGGGAAGGATGGTTTCTTTGTGGGGAATTTGCGGCAGGTGGGTGCTCATGGGCAGGC
>NZ_JACOMP010000091.1:0-3317 GCF_014466085.1 Thermosynechococcus sp. OHK43 | reverse complement strand
GTTCCGATCTCCTAGAGCGGGTGGCAGATGTCCACCTCAAAGAACACCGTCCATTGGTGTTGGTGCCCCGCGAAACCCCCTTTAGTCTCATTCATCTGCAAAACCTGACCCAATTGGCAATGGCCGGGGCGCGCATTGTACCCGCCATTCCTGCTTGGTATCACCGGCCACAGACCATTGAGGACTTAGTGGATTTTGTGATCGCCCGTGCCCTTGATCAGTTAGGGTTGGATTGTGTGCCTCTGCAACGTTGGCAAGGACCCCTTTCCTAATGCGTGCTTGGATTTATTTGGGGGCGATCGCCCTGCTGACAACACTTGCCATCCAAAATTGGCAGCCGGTGGTCTCCCTGCGCTTTTTAGGACAGCAAACCCCGGCCCTTCCCCTTGCCGCTTGGATTGTGGTGGCCGCCCTTTCAGGGATCGTGGCTGGCCAGTGCTTACTCTGGTTAACCCTCGAAACACCGGCTCCAATAGCGCGGCCAACCCCGCGATCGCACCCCCCTGAACCTGAACTGGATGCCTCGATGCGTCCGCCGCTGGATGAGCCAGAGATGGATACTGGCGATGTCGAGGATTGGTTTAGCGAGCCAGAGCCAGCCCCGCGCGAACCAGACCTTGAACCAGACATTCAAGATCGCCCCCCCACAACCTACTCCTATCAATATCGTCCTTCCCGCAAAGCCACTGCCAAAGCCCCACCGCCTCCCCCTCAAGTTATGGATGCTGAATACCGCATTCTGACGCCGCCGCCCTCCAACGACAATCCCCCTGAGGATGAAGAAGACTGGGATATTCCCCTATGATCAAAGGCGTTGCATCGGAGGGATCTGCTGTGAAGGTTGCAGTGGTTGGTGCTACAGGCCGCACCGGTCAGCGAATTGTGAGTGCCCTACAATCATCTGAGCATCAGGCAATTGCCGTTGTGCGTAACCCCGCCAAAGCCCAAGGGCGGTGGCCAAGGGTCGAGATTCGTACTGCCGATGTCACCCAACCCCAGACACTTCCCCCCGCCCTTAAAGATTGCGAGGCAGTGATCTGTGCCACGGGCGCTAGCCCCAGTCTTAACCCCCTAGAACCCCTGAGTGTTGATTATCTGGGCACCAAAAATCTTGTGGATGCCGCCAAAGCCGCCCCAGTGCAGCAGTTTATTCTTGTCTCGTCGCTGTGTGTCTCGCAATTTTTCCATCCCCTGAATCTTTTTTGGCTAATTTTGTATTGGAAGCAGCAAGCAGAACGTTATCTCCAAGAAAGCGGTCTAACTTACACGATTGTGCGGCCAGGGGGTCTGAAGGAAACCGATGAGGGTGGCTTTCCGATCATTGCCCCAGCGGATACCCTCTTTGAGGGCAGTATCCCGCGATCGCGGGTGGCAGAAATCTGTGTGGCAGCCTTGGGCGAGCCAAGTGCCTACAACAAAATCTTTGAGGTGGTGAGCCGTTCCGATCAGACGCCGGTGGCCTATCCAGAGTTATTCCGCTCAGTTGCGGCGGTGTGAGGATAAGTTGATGCGCTTTTCCCGTTGGTTGGGGGCGATCGCCGGTCTGGTGGCGATAGGCTATTTCTTTTTGGGGACGCGTTCAAGTGCTCTCTGGTGGTACTGGTACCGCTGGCAGCCGGGTCAAATTGCCCCCTTAGTGATGCAGGGGGGGGATCCCTATGTACGGGCCCTGATGCGCACCATTTCTGCCAGTGAAGCCAATGATGCCAATCCCTACACGCTGCTCTATGGGGGGGAGCACGTCCAAGACCTCAGCCAGCATCCCGATCGCTGTATTCCCATTCGCCAAGGCGCCAATCAGCACCTGTGTACCACCGCCGCCGGCCGCTATCAATTTCTCACCACCACTTGGCAAGAAAAAGCCGCCCGCTATCATCCCCAACCGCCAAGCTGGTTTTGGCAGGGCTATAGCTTTGCCCCAGAGTATCAGGATCAGGTGGTCTATCGCTGGCTCACGGATCCTGCCGCTTGGAATGCCGATATTCCCCAGCTCCTGCGGGAAGGCCGAGTACAGGAGGTCTTTGCCCTCCTGTCGGATACATGGACCAGTCTGGGCTATGGCATGGAGAGCAACCGGATCACGCCCTACCTCGAAGAGATCTACCAGCAATTGTTGGCTCAAGAATTAGCCGCCTTCCAGACCGCCCAATCTGCGGGGAGGAGCCCATCGCCCTAGTTCATTTTCTCTGCCGACGGCTGCTCCAATCGCTGATTCTGGTCTTGCAATGCACTCAGTAACAAAGAGGCTTTCCCTTGCCCCCACAGATTAAAATCAAAAGAACCCTCTGGTGCAAATTGGCTGGCCTTGGTAGATGTCTATGTCGTTTCTTGAGTATCTCCATGCAGAACCCCGTCGTGTCATTGTCTTTGATGGCGCAATGGGCACAAATCTTCAGGCACAAAACCTGACGGCAGAGGATTTTGGTGGCAAGGAGTACGAAGGCTGCAACGAATATCTGGTCATTAGTCAGCCAGAGGCGGTGGCCAAAGTGCATCGCGATTTTTTGGCAGCAGGAGCCGATGTCATTGAAACGGACACCTTTGGCTCGTCTTCAATTGTTCTAAGTGAATACAATTTGGGCGATCGCGCCTACGAAATCAGCAAGAAAGCCGCTGTGCTTGCTAAATCCGTGGCCGCTGAATTTAGCACCCCCGAAAAACCCCGCTTTGTTGCCGGCTCGATGGGACCAGGTACTAAACTGCCCACCCTGGGCCACATTGACTACGACACCCTCTACAGGGCCTTTCGCGAACAGGCTGCTGGCCTCTTTGACGGCGGGGTGGATCTCTTTATCATTGAAACCTGCCAAGATGTCCTGCAAATTAAAGCAGCCCTCAATGGGGTGATGGCCGTCTTTCAGGAGCGGGGAGAACGCCGCCCCCTGATGGTTTCCGTGACGATGGAGCAGCAGGGCACGATGCTGGTGGGCTCGGAAATTGGCGCCGCCCTGACGATTCTGGAACCCTATCCGATTGATATTTTGGGTCTCAACTGCGCCACTGGCCCCGATTTGATGACGGAGCACATCCGCTACCTTTCGCAGCACTCCCCCTTTGTCATTTCCTGTATTCCCAATGCCGGCTTACCTGAAAACATCGGTGGCCATGCCCACTACAAGCTGACGCCGATGGAATTGCGGCTGGCCCTAACCCGCTTCGTCGAAGACTTTGGGGTACAAGTGATTGGCGGCTGCTGTGGCACGCGGCCGGATCATATTGCAGCCCTGGCAGAAATTGCAGCGACCCTGACCCCCAAGGCGCGATCGCCCCAACGAGTTCCCGCTGCCGCCTCCATCTACAGTCCTCAGCCCTATGAC
>NZ_JACOMP010000090.1:0-18334 GCF_014466085.1 Thermosynechococcus sp. OHK43 | reverse complement strand
TCTCACGAGTATTGGGAACTATCTCCCTAATTTGGTGGCGATCGCCATCATTGTTGCCATCACCTATTACCTCTTGAAAGGGGTGCGGGCAATTTTTAGCGCGATTGAAAGTGAACGCCTCGTCATCCCCGGTTTCTATACCGATTGGGCAAAACCCACCTATAACTTACTGCAAATTTTAATTATTGCCTTGGCGGCAGTCGTTGTCTTTCCCTACTTACCCGGCTTTGATTCCCCAGCCTTCCGAGGTATTTCTGTGTTTTTGGGGATTCTCTTTTCCTTGGGTTCCACCTCGGCGATCGCCAACGTGGTGGGCGGCGTCATTCTCATCTATACTCGCTCCTTTCAGGTGGGCGACCTCATCCAAATCGGCGATGTCAAGGGGATTGTGGTACAAAAAACACTCCTTGTCACCCGCATTTGTGCCTTCAACAATCAAGTGATTACAGTCCCCAACTCATCACTGCTCAACAACACGGTCATCAATTATGCTGTGGCCATTCGGGAAATGGGTCAGCCCCTGATTGTGCAAACCACGATTACCCTTGGCTATGATGTCCCTTGGCGCGATGTTTATAAGGTCATGATTGAGGCGGGCCGCCGCACCGCCAACATCCTTGACGATCCTCCCCCCTTTGTCCTGCAAACTGCCCTAAATGACTACCACATCGCCTATGAGCTGAATGTTTACACCCGTAACTGGCAGGAGCTGCGCTATACCCTTTCTGAATTGCATCAAAACCTCCAAGATGCCTGCAATGAAGCAGGTATTGAAATCATGTCACCGAGCTATTTAGCACTGCGGGATGGCAACACCAGCACGATTCCCAGCACCTACTTAGGGGACGACTATCTTCCCCCCGGATTCCGCATTAGGCTACCCAAATAGCACCAGGTGGCTGCTAGAGTGGGCCTAAGCAATGTTTGGAGCAGCGGCTCATGAGTCTTCTTGGCAATCTCATTTGGTTGATCTTTGGCGGCTTCCTCACGGGCATTGGCTATATGCTTGGCGGTGTGACGCTGTGCCTGACGATCATTGGCATCCCCTTTGGGATTAAAGCCATTCAACTGGGTTGGAGTACGCTCCTCCCCTTTGGCAAGCACATTGTTGAGGCGCCTGATGCCAATAGCACTCTAACGATGATCTTTAATATTCTGTGGCTTTTGGTCGTGGGCTGGGGCATTGCCCTGAATCACCTCTTTTGGGGGTTGCTCTTGGCGGTGACCATTATTGGCCTACCCTTTGCGCGGCAGCACTTCAAACTCATGATTTTAGGATTACTGCCCTTTGGCCGCGAGTTGAGGTGAGTGTGAATCGTTGGGGGCTAGGGTGCCCCCTCGATACTTAGTCTAAAGTCCTACTTGAGGATGCCAAAGTAGTAGGCGGCAACCAAGAAATTAATGGCTAACAGTAGCACAGCCCAGAAGGTGCGGAAAGCGTAGGTGGGTTTTGCAGATTTTGTTGCCATAGTTGACATCCTCGTGATAGAAAACAGTAACTTTATTATATGCCGATAGTCTCCTGTCCGCGGAGGGAGACGTGATATACTGCCAATCAAACCTAGTTACGAGCTAGACTGCCCAGGGTCTGGAAAGTTAAAAAACAATCCAAAGCCCAAGGTCAGCCTAAAAGTTGCTAGAGTATATTTTTAAGGTTGCTGATTCGCGATAAGGGTTCTGCTTATGTCTAGTGCATTGTCCGTTACAGATGCCACCTTTGAACAAGAAGTATTAAATAGCGATATTCCTGTGTTAGTGGATTTCTGGGCACCTTGGTGTGGGCCGTGCCGCATGGTGGCACCCGTCGTTGATGAAATCGCCAATGAGTATCAGGGCAGAGTCAAGGTCGTCAAGGTCAATACTGACGAAAACTCTAAGGTGGCGACTGACTTTGGCATTCGCAGTATCCCGACGCTGATGATTTTTAAGGGTGGCCAAAAGGTGGATATTTTAGTAGGCGCGGTGCCAAAAACCAAAATTGAGGCGACTCTTGCCCAGTTCCTGTAGGTTGAATTAGGTTGAATTTACCCCTACAGCTATGGTTCCTGCTGAGCCAGCGATCCTCATTCATGTCAATGGCACTCCTCACACCTTGAGGCGATCGCTCTCGATTCCAGAACTCTGCAACCTACTGAATATTCACCCCCGCCTGGTTGCCATTGAATACAATGGTGAGATTTTACATCGGCAGTTTTGGGAAACGACCTATGTACAGGCGGGCGATCGCTTGGAAATTGTCACAATTGTCGGTGGCGGCTGATGCGCTGGTGGCGATGGCCTCTGATTGCGCTGCTGGTTTATCTGTGCACCCTTAGCCTTGGAAGCTGTGCTGGGCTGATTACGCCCCGTGGCAACCAATTGGTGACCGCCGTCACCTCAGACCCGAAAACCTTTAACTATGCCCTGAGCCAAGAATCCCCCAATGTCTTTGGCTATCTCTACACAGGGTTAATTCAAGAAAATGGCTTCACGGGTGAACTAGAGCCTGCCCTTGCTGAGTCTTGGGAAATTAAGCCGGAAACCCTCGAGATTGTCTTTCGACTCAGGCCGAATCTGAAATGGTCGGATGGTGTGCCCCTCACCAGTGAGGATGTGGTTTTTACCTACAATGAAATCTACTTCAATCCTGAGATTCCCACCAGTAGCCGCGATATTCTCCGCATTGGCCAGAAGGGGCTGCTGCCGGCAGTGACCGCCCAAGGCGATCGCCAAGTCACCTTTAAGCTCCCGGAACCCTTTGCTCCTTTTTTACGCAATGCTGGATTGCCGATTTTGCCCGCCCATCTGCTGCGGGAAGCGGTACGACAGCGGGATAGCCAAGGGCGGTTGAAGTTCCTGTCTATGTGGGGCACAGACACCGACCCGCGGCAAATTGTCGGCAATGGCCCTTTTGTCATGGATCGCTATGTGAATGGCCAGCGGTTGATTTTTCGCCGCAATCCCTTCTATTGGCGATCACCGCTGCCCCATCTGGAACGCTTTATTTGGCAAATTGTGGAATCCACCGACACCGCCATGCTGCAGTTTCGCTCAGGCGGCCTGGATTTATTTGCCGTCACCCCTGAGATGTTTGCCCTTTTGAAACGCGAGGAAAAGCGCGGCCAGTTCACCATCTACAATAGTGGGCCAAGTCCCAACACCCTCTTCCTTTGCTTTAATCTCAATCGCGGTCGGCGCAACGGCAAGCCGCTGGTGGATCCCGTGAAGTCCGAGTGGTTTAATGATGTGCGGTTCCGTCAGGCAGTGGCCTATGCCCTCGATCGCCAGCGGATGATTAACAACATCTACCAAGGTCTAGGGGCGCCCCAACATTCAACGATTCCCGTCCAAAGTCCCTTTTACTTCTCGCCGGCACAGGGGCTGCCCACCTACAGTTACGATGTGGCCAAAGCCAAGGCATTACTCCAAGCGGCAGGCTTCCGCTACGACGATCAAGGTCGCCTCTTTGACGCCAAGGGGAACCGCGTCCGCTTTTCCCTGATAACTAATGCGGGCAACAAAATCCGTGAGGCAATAGCAACGCAAATTCAGCAGGACTTAGGGGCGATCGGCATGCAGGTGGATCTGCAATTTTTGGCCTTTGGTACCCTCGTAGATCGCCTCTCCAATTCCCTAGAGTGGGAAGCCCATATCCTCGGCTTTACCGGGGGGGGCAATGAACCCAATAGCGGGGCCAATATCTGGCGCGTGGATGGCCTTTTGCATACATTCAATCAGCAACCGTCACCGAATCAACCACCCATTACGGGGCGAGTCGTCGCTGACTGGGAGCGGCGCATCAGTGATCTGTATGTCCAAGGCGCCCAGGAGCTAAATCTAGAACGACGCAAGCAAATCTATGCTGAAGCCCAACGCCTGGCTCAGGAATATCTCCCCTTTATCTACCTGGTGAATCCCCTCTCCCTCACCGCTTTTCGCAATCATGTCATTGGCGCGAATCCCACCGCCCTGGGGGGTGCCCTGTGGAATCTCGATGAACTGAAAGTGGCAATGGCGGCAGCGGATTAGGCCCCTTCAGAGTCAGGTTCTCTAGGGCTTGCCTCGCTGTCTGTGGCTAACTGTACTTTGGCCTGTTGCCAGAGGACTTCTAGTTCTTCTAGGGTGTAAGTCTCCAGGGGGCGATCAATAGCCGCCTCAATGCACGCCAAGCGTTGAATAAAGCGTTGATAGGTTTGTTGCAGGGCATTAACAGGATCCAGTTGGCACCAGCGGGCGAGGTTAATCACACTAAAGAGGAGGTCTCCCAATTCCGCAGTCTGTTGCTCAGCATTCCCTTGCAAAAGCGCCTCCTGAAACTCCGCCAGTTCCTCGTAAAATTTCTCCCATGCACCGCTAATAGTCGGCCAGTCTAGGCCAGCGCGACTCGCTCGCTCACCAATTTTCATCCCTGCCATCAGGGGTGGGAGGGTACGGGCATAGTGTTGCAGCTTTTGACTCAGGGGGAGGGGATCTTCGCTACCTTTTTCAGCCGCTTTGATTTGCTCCCATTGGTCACGCACCTCTTGAGCAGTGGTGAGTGCTACTTCACCAAAGACATGGGGATGGCGACGGATCAGTTTCTCGGTAATTCCTTGAAGGACTTGAGCAAGGGTAAATTGGCCGGCTTCTTGGGCAAGTTGGCTCTGGAGAACAACTTGAAGCAACAGGTCTCCCAATTCTTCGGCGATCGCCGCCGCATTTCCCTCCTGCAGGGCATGTACCACTTCATAGGCTTCCTCAAGAACATAGGGAACGAGACTGGTTGGGGTTTGCTGCAAATCCCAAGGACAGCCTCGCTCTGGATGGCGCAGCTCTCGAACCACATCAATCAGGCGTTGAAATTGCGTCAAGGCCTCTGGCAAGGGGGGTGGCACATAGAGCTGTAAAGGACAGTTGGCATCGGTGAGCTCCGCCAATTCCCCAAGGGTCAGGGGGATACTCTGGTGTTGGGCATCAATCAGCGTTAAGGGCGTCTCCAAGGGCCAATGGCGGCGCAACTGCTGTGCCAAACGGTGGGCGATCGCCAGCGTCGGAATCTCCGTAATCAAGCCGCCCTGAGGCAATTGAATCGCTTCTGTCAAAACAGTTGTGGCAGGCAAGACAGTGAGGGGCATGGCCATAGGCGGAATGACTGGACGCTGCATGACTATTGCTTGCCTATCATCGCCAATTTTCTGGCCCCAGTGCTAGGGGTCTCCCCCGTCTTAACCACATGGCTAGCTGGACTGGATCGATCACCAAAGGCAGGATTGAAGGTTTTTTGCCCCATTTTGCTCTGGTCAGCGGTGGGAGTATGTCACACTAAATGTAACAAAACATTTCGTAGGTTGAACATGGCCGATTTTCTCTTGCGAGCAACTGCTGCGGCCGAAGGCATCCGTGCCGTCGGTGTCATTACCACTCAACTCACTGATGAAGCCCGCAAACGTCACCAACTGTCCTACGTGGCCACAGCGGCGCTGGGACGAACCATGGCCGCAGGCTTAATCCTTGCCTCCAGTTTCAAGCAGCCCCAAGCACGGGTGAACGTGCGCATTCAGGGCAACGGTCCCCTAGGAACCATTTTTGCCGATGCCGGTGCCGATGGCACAGTTCGCGGCTATGTGCAGTACCCTAGTGTTGAACTGCCCCCCAATGCCAAGGGCAAATTGGATGTGGGGGCGGCGGTGGGCCATCGGGGATATCTCTACGTCATCCACGATCTTGGCTACGGCTACCCCTATTCCAGCACAGTGGAGCTAGTCTCCGGCGAAATTGCTGAAGATATCACCTACTACCTCGCCACCTCAGAGCAAACCCCCTCCGCCCTGATATTGGGTGTTTTTGTCGAAGAGGCGGGGGTAACTGCCGCCGGTGGGTTGATGTTACAGGTGCTACCCAAAGCCGCCAATGATGAACACCTGATCGCGACCCTCGAACAACGGGTGGCCAATCTTAAGGGCTTTACCCCACTGCTACAGGCAGGGCGGACACTGCCAGAGATCTTTCAGGAACTCTTAGGGGATATGGATTTGCACATCTTACCCCAACGGCAAATGGTGCGCTTTCACTGTGGCTGTTCCCACGAACGGATGTTAGGGGCACTCAAGCTCCTAGGGGAGGCAGAATTAAGAGATATCCTAGCCACAGAGGCAAAGGCAGAAGCCACCTGTCAGTTCTGTAACGCTGTCTATTGGGCGGATCAGCCGATGTTAGAGCAGTTAATTGCCGAGTTGGCCACTGCCTCAGTTTAGCCGTTGCCCTGAGGAGCTTGCCGGATGTCCAGTGTAGTTACAACTGCCCAACCTCCGTTGCATTTTCTCCCCCAGCGGTTTAGCTACCCCGTCTGGTGGACAGTGGCAAGACTCCTGCCCCTCTATATTCGGTATGGTCTTGGGCTCCAGCGGGTTGAAGGGGTAAATGTGGAGACCCTTGCCCGTTATTACCAGCAGTTTCAGCAGGGACAGGTACGGCTCCTCATTGCCTTTCGCCATCCCTGTACGGATGATCCGTTGGTCATGGGCTATTTGATGTGGCATCTCCTGCCGCAAACAGCACGGCGGCTGGGCATTCGCTTGCGTCCCCCCACAAATGGGTATTTTCTCTACGATCGCGGGATTCCCCTCTGGGCAGGGGCCCAGATTGGTTGGCTCTTTTCACGGTTGGGGGGGATTTCAATCATGCGCGGTAAGCTCGACAGCCAAGCCCTGCGATCGGCGCGGGAGTTACTTGTAGGGGGACGATTTCCCCTAGCGGCAGCGCCGGAGGGAGCAACGAATGAACACAACGAACTGGTCGCACCTTTAGAGCCGGGGGTGGCACAATTGGGATTTTGGTGTCTGGAAGATTTGGCTAAGGCGGGGCGATCGCTGCCTGTGGTCATTCTGCCCATCGGCATTCAGTACAGCCTCAGTCAGCCCTCTTGGGAGCGCATGGCAAAGCTAATGGCACAACTGGAGAACCGCCTTGGGTGCCCTACAGATTCTCAGCATACCCAGCCAGACGACCTCTACCGCCGCCTGCTGAATTTAGCAATGCACCTTTTGGACCGCCTAGAGGCCTTTTATGCTACCTCCTATGGTCAAGATTTTCCCGAACTGCCCCCCTTTGACTCCCCCAATGCTGAATTGGCAGCACGAATTCAGCGACTCCTCAACAGTGCCCTTGTGGTGGCGGAGTCCTACTTTGGTCTTAAGCCCAGTGCAGATTTTGTCAGTCGCTGCCGACGCATTGAGCAGGCTGCTTGGGAACGGATGTTTCGCAGTGATTTGGCACAACTTTCTAGTGTAGAGCGCTGCTTAGCCGATTGGTTGGCCGAGGAAGCCAATGTGCGATTGCGTCATATGCGTCTTGCGGAGCGATTTACCTCAATTACGGGTAGCTATATCCGCGAGAAATTCACGATTAATCGCTTTGCAGATGTAGTGCTGATTCTCTGGCGCACGTTGGATTGGCTAGAGGGAAAAAGCCCGAATCTGAATCGCTTGGTGGGTTTGCGGCAGGTGCGCCTGAGTGTCGGAGAGCCTCTCAATTTAGAGAGCTATTGGCCTCTGTATCGGCGCGATCGCCAGGGGGCACGGCAAGCCGTGAAGGAAGTGACTGATCAGATTCGCCAGCAATTTGAAGCCTTAATTGTGCCTACGGAAGCTTAGGGGGATTCAAGTTTGAGGTCTCAGCAAAACACAGGAGCGATCGCCCCTGTTGGAGCTTTGGAGCTGCTGCAGTCTTCTAAAGAGATCACTGGTCAGTTGTTAGGCAGCACTTTTTGGGCAGCTGGCATCGTCATTGCCAGTACTCAAGGGAGCACCAATGATACCTTGACCTCACTTCCCCACTGCGGGTAGGGCTGAGCATCATCGAGTAAAATTGGCAGAATCTGGATTGCTTGTTCACAGTGCTGGGCCGCTTGAAGGGCCAAGCGAGCCAACCCCGGCTTGAGGGTCTAGCAATCCCAAAAGATATTCCCCTCAGGGAACACCGCCCAGGCTTGCCTCTACCGCAGAAGTTCCACACCCCTACGCAACGCACCCAGCGAAGGCGCTTGGGCATTGACGGGAAAACCGCCACACTGACCAATCACCCCGCCCTGCAGTCCCAACATCTCATCGTGGGAGACCATGGAGTAGAGGTCGCGCCCACTCACCCGCCGCCCAGTAACATAGGGAATAATCAGCGCATCCCAGCGGGAACGATGGTTGGGGATCAAGATCACTGGACCACTTTTGGGCACCTGCTCCTGCCCTTGCACCCGAAGGGTACGAATATAGCGCCGCAGGCCAAAATCCCCCACCAGACGGTCCATCAGAGGAGTGAGGAGAGCAGACTTGACAGAATCTTGCATCTGGCCTGAAGCGTGACCCGGCTGTAACACACAAAGACTAACCTAGGGAGATCGCCCCCCTCTTGCCAGGGAGGGCTAAGCAGTTCGCAAATTGGCAAGTCAATTGGCAAACCAAGGGGGGTTATCAGTTGTTGGCAATACTGAGAATCCAAGTGCCAACGTAGCGCATCAAGGGAATATCACCGGGGGAACCAATGCGGGCATTGAAATAGTACATGCCGCCATTGTTGGGGTTGCGGACATTGTTGAGGATCACCTGTACGGGGGTTCCGGCCGGAATCACTTCCGCAGGCACAATGTCAATGACGCGATTATCGGGATCAACGGACACTTCAGCAAGTGGGATTTTCTGACCCAGGTCACGGCGAAACTGGAAGAAGCTGTTGCCGCGATTACCCCCGATGCGCACTTCAATGCCTTTAGGATCAATGATGCCGGTGTAATAGTCAGGATAGGTGATATTAATGCGGTTGATGGCCACTTTTTGCTGACCCAGACGCAGCCAATAGCGATCGCCCATAAAACCGGGGGTGCCGTTATCTAAGTGGTATTGCAACTGCTGTCGGCCACTGGGCCCGTCACCCCAGGTAAACGTAAAGCCCTGATTGGCTTGGGCACGCACAAGGGCAGGGGTCACAGGACCCAGACTACACCCCAACAGAATCAGAACCGGTAGGAAACGCTTCACCATAGACAACCCTATTACACGACACCACAGATACCTGACTTTCAGACGGGGAGGATTCGCTTCACGTTCCCCTACGGATCAGTCTGCTTAGTATCCTAACGGCAAAGAATCACCATGGCCAAGAAAAACTCAGCTTTATTGAGAGACTTTCCCTTAGTTGCTGGTTTGCTGCACCAATTGAGCAAAGAATCCGCCACGACTAGTGACACTGGAGGGAGCATCCTTATCAGCCATTTGCACGGCCACAATTTCTGAGGTGAGCACCGTTAACTTTTTGCCCACTTGGCGATCGCACGTCAGTTCGAGGACAGTTGGGGTACCACTGGCCATGGCCTGCTGAATTTGCTGATAGGCCGCCGTCGCTGCTGCACTTTCCTTGCGTTCAATACTGACGGGCATGGGGACATGACGCAGAACTAAATCAATTGTGTACATTATGTTCCTTCCTCCTCAGACTAAGGGGGTAATATTCAATGTAAAACGCTGTGGCCAGAAAATTATCGCTGACTCAACGTGCTTGTCCACTGCTGGTGCAGCGATCGCAATAGGGGCACATCCACATAGGTTGTCCAACCCACCTCACCACGCAGAACCTGAAAGGGATAGTCCGGTTCCCCTAGGCAATCCAAGACAAGTGCTGCATCACGAAAATCATGATCCTTGGTGTAGTCGGTAATCGTGATAATGGTCGCTAGGCGACTGGCGGTGGCGGCCTGAATTCCATTGGCCGAATCCTCAAAGGCAAGGCACTCTTGGGGTGAGAGACGCATCTTTTCAAGTGTGTAGAAGTAAATGTCGGGCGCAGGTTTCTTGGCTGGAACCACATCCCCAGCAGCGATTATCTCAAACCACCTGACGCCATCAGGAGCGAGCGTATTTTCAAGGAGTGCAGTAACATTGGCAGGGGTGGTCGTGGTGGCGATCGCCAAACGTAATCCTGCTTCACGGGCTTCAGTGAGGAGCCGTTTCACCCCCGGCCGCAGGGGAATAGCCCCTTCCGCCAATAGCTCGGTATAATAGCGGGTCTTGGCCTTGTGTAAATCGGCAATCAGAGCATCCAAATTTTGGGGACGTGGCCAATCGGAACGAAAGCACTCAAGGTAATACCTTATCCGCTCCTTGCCCCCAGCCACCGCCAGGAGTTGACCATAGAGGGAAACATCCCATTCCCAATCTAGACCAGCGGCGGCAAAGGCCTTGTTGAAGGCTACACGATGGCCATCCCGCTCCGTATCTGCTAAGGTGCCATCAACATCAAAGATCAGGGCTTTAAGGTGTGCCATAGCAAGCGGTATTGCTCCCTGCTGGGGAAACCTAAACATTAGGAAAACATTAATTGAATGACTGTAATTTTACTAGCCGTACTCCCATTGCCTGACGATTGGCTATTGGTTCACGAAATTGCCATGTTTCCTCAGGGCCAAGACCATAAACCCGTACCGCCACGGTCCCAACTTGCTGACCGCGTTGATCAAAGAGTTCAAAGTCCCCCTGAACTAGGCGAAAATAGTCTTTACTGTAGTTTTTAAGAACCCCGACAATAAACGGTGTACCACCCTCAATGTGCCACTTAAAGTCCGTCATCACTACCCCTTTTTGACCAAGGGAACCCTCGATCAACTGCTGCAGCCGTTGCTGTTGCTGCCACTGACCAAGGTGATAGCTAAAGATCACCAGTAAACTAACAAAGCCAGCAGCGATCGCCACCACCCACGGGGCAGAGGAAGCATACACAGGGGCAGCTAGGGCTGGGTTGAGAGGGCGCAGATCAATAACCTCTTCCCAATCGGGTTTAGGCGAACCCTGTATGCGGCCAATAATTTTAATGCGGTCAATATCATCGAGGTGAAACTGTCCCAAGCGAGACTTGAGAAGATCCGCTAGGGCAGAATAATGGGCAACGGTGCCGGGGGGTTTGTTCAAAATAATGTTTAATTGGTTGCGAAACTGATTGACTTGCACAACAAGGGCGTGTTCTGAAAGCACCTCTTGAAGTGCTTCGCGAATTTCCTCAACTTGTAGTAGCCCCATGCCCGCAACCCCTACTTTGTGGCAACAGAATGACTGCTGGGAAACTTTTGCCTACCAATGGTCAAGCTACCCTTCTATGTGCCAGTGTACACAATGTGCCAGTGATACAGCTCTGTCAATTTACAGTGTTTTGCGGGAGCGGTGCGCAGGCCGACAGCGATCGCAATGGCCACAGTGGAATCCCCTTGCCTCAGTGGCAAAACCAAAGGCTTGGAGGAGAAACTGCCAGCGGCAGCCCCGCTGATAGAGGAACTCTTGCATCAACTGTTCTTGAGGGTCTTTGGGCGGGGGTGGCACCTGTGCCAAGGGTTGACGGCAATAGTGAAAGGGGTCTTGCCAGCGGAGTGCCCCCTGTTGATGCAGTAATGCCAGGGTCAATTCCACCTCAGGAAAGTGTTGCCGCAGTTGCTGAAGATTGCCCCGCAGGGGCAGCTGCGCCTGCAGTGCCATGGCGCGATTGTAAGTGTCTTGACTTTGGCGCTGAAAAAAATACCAACGCTGTTGATCTTCGCGATCCAAACCCCAGCGATCGCTCACCAAAACCAGTGCCTGTGCCGGCTGACCATCCCGCCCAGCCCGTCCCACCTCTTGGAGATATTCACTGAGTTGCAGGGGCGGCTGGTAGTGACAAATCCAACGCACATTGGGTTTATTGACTCCCATACCAAAGGCATTGGTACAGACCACAAAAGGCAGTTTGTCCTGCAACCAATCGCTCTCAATTTGGCGTCGCTGTACTGCCGGTAGTCCGCCATGGTAAGCGCTGCTGCGGTGTCCCTGCTCCTGAAGCCAAGTGGCAAGGGTTTCACAATCGTGGCGGGTGCGGGCATAGATCAATCCGCAGGTTCTCCCCTGCTGCTTGAGAAATTGCTGGAGACAATGGCGGCGATACCCCCGACTCCACACAGAACGTACGGCCAAATAGAGATTGGCCCGATAGGGGCTGTGAATGATCTGTACAGGCTGTTCTAGACCTAAAACCTCAATCAGGGTGCGTTGGGCATGGGGATCGGCAGTGGCGGTAAAGGCAGCGATCGCCAGGGGTGGCTGCTGAGGTTTACATTGGCGAAGGGCAGGGCGCACCGTTCCCAAGCGACGATAAGCGGGTCGAAAGCGATCGCCCCACTGCACAAGGCAATGGGCTTCATCCACAATCAAGCCATTGAGTTCCACTTCTGCTGAACAGAGGCGCTGCCAAAGAGGGCTAGAAAATAAGGACTCCGGCGAAAGATACAGCAAACGGTAGTCCCTTAGGTGCGAGAGAATCTGGCGGCGTTGGCTGCTGGGCAGTTCACTGTGATAGGCTGCGGCCGCAAGACCCCGTTGCCGCAATTCAGTGATCTGATTTTCCATGAGGGCAAGCAGCGGCGAAACCACCAGCGTCAATCCCCGTTGAAGCACTGCTGGCAACTGAAAACAGAGACTTTTGCCCGCTCCTGTGGGCAGCACAACTAGGGCGTCCCGTCGTTGCAAGAGTGCTATCATCACCTCTGCTTGGGGCGATCGCAACTCAGAATAGCCCCAGTATTGCTGTAGGGCAGCCTGTATCGGCTTCAAATCGGCCTCTGGCATTCCACTGGCCTAAACCCTGAGATCATTCAGCGCTGCAAAAAGCGGCACAGTCTTCTGGCGGCAGCAAGAGCAGTCAATTTAGAATCAATCTAGAATAATTTTAAGCAAAAAATCCTAGGATACCTAACACCCTTTAGACCTATCACTGTTGCCGAAGTGTAAAACGCTTATGGAGATGAACCTATGGGCATGAAATTTGTGCCGCTGGTATGCGTGGCAATGTTGGCAGCGGTGGTCGCTCCGGCAACTGCCCAAAGCCGCCGCCAACCCATTAATCCGCAACAATTCCCGGTTACTCAGCCCACCTTGCCCCAAGCCTTTGAACGCATTGATGACAGCCAAAGGTACTGGCAGGATGAATCCATCGCTGGCGATGCCGCTTTTACATTTGGTGCTCCTAGCTATCGCGATAACGACATCATCAAGCGGGCAGAGCGAATCAACTATGTTTCTAAGGATGGGTGGTATCAGCAAAGCAATCAACCTCCTGTCCGCACCCGTGATCTCGATAGCCCCTTCTGTACCTCGATGTACGGTACGCCCTTTCCCTGTAATTTGATGGTGGAGTCGCCGCTGCCACCCTCGCAGCCGCCCTTCTTTGCCCCCCCACCCCGCCCAAGAGCTATGCCAGCTCCGCCAGTACGCGCCCTGTATTGACAGTTTCTGGAAAGCGTTAACGATTGGGGGGCCCTGCCCCCTTTTTGGGCTTGTAAGGGGCGATCGCCAAGGAAAAACTGTAGCATCTCCTATGGAGTTCCGTTAAAATAGATTGCAGTGATTAAAAAAGCATTAATAAATATTTTCTCTTTCTTAAAAGTGTTCCCACTGAACCGTTAGCTAGCTTTTATTTGTCTGATTACTAGCAATCGCAGAACTTATCGTATATTTCTTTTTATCCTGTTGCCCGTTGAAGGGCTGGCTCCTCCCCTCTTGAATCCTGTTAAGCTCTCTCCCAAGAGAATCTATAAAACCCATCCCCTATTCAAGCTTCTATCAATTGTTCTCCTATTACACATACCTCACTGATCCATAGGTTCTCCCTAATTATGCTTCCCCTTCAAGAACGCCTCTCAATTTTTATCGATGGAAATAATATGTTCTATGCCCAGCAGAAAAACGGCTGGTTTTTCGATCCCCGTCGTGTTCTCGAATTCTTCACCCGTGATCCCAACATTGTATTGGTGAATGCCTTTTGGTATACCGGCCTCAAGGATATGCAAGATCAGCGTTCGTTTCGCGATGCGCTCATTAACCTTGGCTATACCGTGCGCACAAAGCTGTTGAAAGAATACTACGACGAAGCCCTTGGCAAGTACTACCAAAAAGCCAATTTAGACATTGAAATTGTGATTGATATGTTCAACACCGTTGGTCAGTACGATCGCGTAGTTCTCTTTAGCGGGGATGGTGATTTTGAGCGAGCGATCGAATTGCTGCGTTCCAAAAACACCCATATCACAGTTGTTTCCACCGAAGGGATGATTGCGCGGGAACTGCGCAACGCCACTGATCGCTACATTGATCTCAATGAAATTCGCCCGTTTATTGAAAAAATTGACCCGCAAAATTCACAAAATTCAAATTAAAAAGCGCACCCAGCATTGCCAGATGCGCAAATCCTAGCGTATTTTCTTAGGTGCCTAGAACAGGCCAAGGGTGAGGGACTTATCCAAGGGGAAAGCAGCACCAATACCCAGCCACAGCGTCACCAGTGTGCCAAAGAGGAAGACCGTCATCGCCACAGGACGACGGAAAGGATTTTGGAACTTGTTGACACTTTCAATAAAAGGAATCAGCATCAAGCCCAAGGGAATGGAGGCATTGATGAGCACACCTAACAGCTTGTTGGGTACCACCCGGAAAATCTGGAAGGTGGGATAGAGGTACCACTCCGGCAAAATTTCCAAGGGGGTGGCAAAGGGATCCGCCGGTTCACCCACCATAGCAGGATCCATCACCGCCAGACCGATCACCAGAGCGATCGTGCCCATAATCACCACAGGGAAGATATAGAGCAGGTCATTGGGCCAAGCAGGTTCGCCATAGTAGTTGTGGCCCATGCCTTTTTTCAGTTTTGCCCGCAGAGCCGGATTCGTTAAATCAGGCTTTTTCAAAACTTTTGCCATAAATCAATCGTTCTCCTAGAGGGTCAGCAAGGGGGAGATTACTTGGAGCATAACAAGGGGAACCGCCGAAAATAGCAGGCTCTGTTACATTTCTTGATGCTTGGCTTACAGGGGACCCGAAATGCCCTGCTTACGAATCATCAGGAAGTGCATCAGCATAAAGACAGCGATCGACCAAGGGAGCACAAAGGTGTGCAAACTATAGAAGCGAGTGAGGGTCGCTTGACCGACACTTTCACCCCCACGCATCAGTTCCACCAGTTGGTCACCCACCACGGGAATCGCTGCAGGGATACCGGAAACGATTTTGACCGCCCAATAGCCCACTTGGTCCCAAGGCAGGGAGTAGCCCGTGACACCAAAGCTGACGGTAATCACCGCCAAGACCACACCCGTCACCCAAGTGAGTTCGCGGGGTTTCTTGAAGCCGCCGGTAAGATAGACCCGAAAGACGTGCAAAATCATCATCAAGACCATCATGCTGGCGGACCACTTGTGAATGGAGCGGATCAACCAGCCAAAATTGACCTCATTCATGATGTACTGCACAGAAGCAAAGGCTTCAGCCACCGTAGGTTTGTAGTAAAACGTCATGGCAAAGCCTGTGGCAAATTGGATGAGAAAACAGGTGAGGGTAATGCCACCAAGACAGTAAAAAATGTTTACGTGGGGCGGCACATACTTGCTGGTGATATCGTCAGCGATCGCCTGAATTTCGAGGCGTTCCTCAAACCAGTCGTAAACTTTGTTCATAACAGTGATTAGTCCTGCGAAACCGCTGCTTTACTTTGAAAAATGTAACATAAGCCCTCTCAGACTTTCCACATTCAGTTACAGCCCTTTTCCCAGGGGTAGAACACCCTGAAAACTGTGAAAACCTAGAGATTGGCCTCCCCTTGATGTATCCCCCTTCATAGAAAAGGGATGCCCAGGCGCTTTCAGGTTGATTGGTGCCACCTACCGTCCGATAATAAAGTCTCAACAGCTTCAGGACGCCTTGGAGCTGTATCCTCTACTACCTGCAGCATAACGACCGCTTGGGAGGCTTTGAGATGAATCTGTTGAAGAAACTGTTTGGTGCTATCTTTGGCCTATTTGGGGCGATCGCTAAGCTCTTTGGCTTGGGCAAAAAGAGCGAATTTTACATTGAATTAGATGACAACAGGGCTGCCCCTGCTGCACCGCCAACCCCTACGAAAGCGACAGAACCTGCCCCGACCTCTGAACCTGCTGCTGCACCTCAACCCGCTCAAGCCGTTGCCGCAGCACCCACCCCCGTTGCTCCAGCTCCAGCAGAACCCACACCGACCCCTGTTCCTTACACCCGTTTTACCCGTCGTCGTCCGGGAGCCAATATGGCTGCATTCTTGAACATGGCGCGGCAAGTTCGTCCCTCGACCTAGGAAAACTCATTCACAGAGCATTCGATGCAAAGGGGCTGTTTGATGTCGGAATGCCCCTTTTTTTGTCCAAGGCATCGTCTCCGCGCATTGCAATATCTCCCTAGTTGCAGTAGGATTCTGGCAAATTGTGAGAATCACAGCTATGGGTCAACAGCCGTCAAGCGGATGGGCAGCCGCCAAAATTGTTGCAGGGTTACTCCTCCTCTTTACCGTTGGTGCCTGCGAGGCGGATACTACTACCACCGCTCCAACAGCAGAAGGGCTACGCATTGGTTCATTATTGCCCTCAACCGGTGACTTAGCCTCCGTGGGAACCCCCATTGCTGAGGTGGTACCCCTGCTGGTGGAAACGGTAAATGCCTGTGGTGGTGCTAATGGCCAGCCCGTCACGCTCATTGCTGCCGATGATCAATCTAATCCCGCCTCTGGGGCAGAAGCGATGACGAAGTTGGTCGAGATTGACCGAGTTGCAGGGGTGGTTGGCTCCTTTGGCAGCAGTGTCTCGAACGCCGCAGCCGATATTGCCACCCGCGGTCAGGTGATGTTGATTTCTCCGGGCAGTACTAGTACACTGCTCACAGAACGGGCCAAGAAAGGGGACTTTAACGGCTATTGGGCACGCACTGCTCCCCCTGATAACTACCAAGCCCAAGCCCTCGCTCAACTGGCCAAACAGCAAGGCTATCAAAGGGTTGCTACAGTTGTCATCAACAACGACTACGGCCGCAGCTTTGAGCAGGAATTTACCCGTGCCTTCAAAGCCCTAGGGGGCACAGTGATCAATGAAGACCGCCCAACCCGTTATGATGAGCGGGCAACCACCTTCACAACAGAGGCCGCTGCTGCCTTTGGCGGCAAACCTGATGCGGTGGTGGCGATCCTGTATCCGGAAACTGGCAGCTTGCTCCTAAAATCTGCTTTTGAGCAAGGCCTGACTCAAAATGTGGCTATTCTCCTCACTGATGGTGTGAAGTCTGAAAGTTTTCCAGAGCAAGTGGGACGCACCCCCGATGGCAAATATATTATTGCCGGCGCCAAGGGCACCGTTCCGGGTGCCGATGGTAAAGCTCTGGCTAAACTCCAAAAACTCTGGAAAACAAAAAAAGGTGGTGATCTCCCTGCTTTTGGCGCTCAGGCTTGGGATGCCGCTGCGCTTCTTGTATTGGCTGCACAGGCCTCCGGACAAAATACCGGTGAAGGAATTCGCAACAAATTGCGCGATGTGGCCAATCCACCGGGGGAAGAAGTGGATGATGTGTGTGCCGGGCTAGCTTTACTGCGGGAAGGCAAAGAAATTAACTATCAAGGCGCCAGTGGCAATGTGGATATTGATGAAAATGGGGATGTTGTGGGAGTTTATGACATTTGGGAGGTCACCGATGACGGTAAATTAAAGGTAATTGGTCAAGTCAATCCCCAAAAACCCTAGGCATGGCAAGCACGTTTTCCTTTGATATTGTGAGTGATTTTGACTGGCAGGAGCTGGTCAATGCGGTGGATCAGACTGAGCGAGAGATCAAGGCCCGCTATGACCTTAAGGATACCCAGACTACCCTTGAACTGACAAAAGAGGGACTGACGATTCACACCGATAGTGAGTTTACCCTCAATTCAGTGCAAACGATTCTGCAGCAGAAGGCAGCGAAGCGGCAGTTGTCTCTGAAAATTTTTGACTATGGGCCTGTGGAGCCAGCGGGGGGCCAACGGGTCAAACAGTTGATTAAGTTGCGGCGTGGTATCCATTCAGAGCTAGCCAAGGAAATTAGCAAGCTCATCCGCAATGAATTTAAGAAAGTGCAGGCCTCCATCCAAGGGGATGTGGTGCGGGTCAGTGCCAAGTCAAAGGATGACCTACAAGCGGTGATCCAACGCCTGAAAACGGAAGATTATCCTGTGCCATTACAATTTACAAATTACCGCTAGTGGTTGAAGGGGCATGTTGGGGTCTGTATCGCTGGGAACTTTGGGGTTAATTGTTGGTGCACTGCTGACAGGGGTGGGGGTGGTGGCCTATGCTGCGGGGAATGCCACCTTGAATCTGGCTGGCTTTTTCTATGGTGTGCCCCTACTGTTGGGAGGATTGGCCTTAAAGGCGGCAGAACTCAAGCCGGTGCCCTATCGTGAAGCCCCAACCCCGGAGGCGATCGCGGGCCGTAGCCAAGCAACACCTACCCAAACCCAAATCCGTAGGGATGTCACTCGCTATCGTTATGGT
>NZ_JACOMP010000005.1:0-10288 GCF_014466085.1 Thermosynechococcus sp. OHK43 | reverse complement strand
GGGTTATCCGGCCTGCGGGGCGCTCATGCTCACCATCGCGGGCAGTTTATTTTTCTTTTTCTGGCGCAAGGGCTGGTTCAAAAGCGCTACTAGTTTAGAGCCCCTAGACCCTGAACGCTAGTTCGGCGAAGACTCTAGAAACTTGCCCCTTGTCCATTGCGTCAAATTGGCCTAGGGTGGAAAAGCAAAGAGAGTACGTCATATGTAAAAATACCCACTGGTTTGGTGCATAAGTTTTGGTGTGAGTTAGGTACTACATTGCGATCGCTACCCCTCTCCACAGCTCAGGGACTAAATTTGGAGAGTTCACCTACTGCAACAGAGCATTCATTTAGGAGACTGTATGAAGAGATTGGCACACTTGGGTGTTTTGGCAGGTTTAGTGAGTAGCCTGTGGCTCGCTCCTGCTATTGGCCGCTATGAGACTGCCACCGCCTTACCGGAAGAACAGGTGCTGCAGATTCTCAACAATGTGCCCGTTTTTATGATCACCAACGACAAAGGGGAGCCGCTGACCTTTGAAATCCCTAACCCCCAAGATCGAAATAAGAAAACCCAAGTGTTTACCTTCTTTATTAGTCAGAAAGATGCTGAAGGTGCCCTCAATGCCATCAAAACGCAGCAGCCCGAGATTGGTCGTGTGGCGCGGATTTCTGCGGCTGCCCTCAGTGGTGCGGTGAAAATTGCCCTCGAAAGCCAAAAAAATCCTGTTGTTGGTGTGGACATTATTCCCTCAAAACCCCAACTGGAGGCGGCGGTGAATCTGCTCAAACAAAGTGGTGATTTGGTCGAGCGCGATGGCAAAATTCTGACCAAGGATGGCAAACCGTTCATAGGTGGTACTCCCCTCTTTTTCCTAGCGGATAGCAAAACAGGCAACCCCATCGCCGTAGAAGCACAAGTGCGCGAAAACGGCCAGACCCGCACGCAGCGGTTTATTCCCTTTTACTTTGATAAAATGCAACTCCAACGGGAAGTGGACCAAGCCCGTCAGCAGCGACCGGAACTGATCAAGGATACGGGTATCCGCGTTGTCATGCTGGATAATTTGGTGGCAACCATGCTCAGCACCAACGATCCGGTGGCTGGTCAAATTCAACTGGTACAAACCCCTGAGGCGATTCAGTTTGCCCTGCAACGCAGCGGTGGCAATAATGCCCAGCGCCCAAACCAAGCGAATCAACCCGCTTCCCCCCAACGCCCAAATCAACAGGGGGGCACTCAAGGTACAAATCGTAACCGCTAAGATAGGCTGATGTACGGGCGACGCCTGCTCATGGGACTTCTGTTCCTTTGCCTACTGTGGGGATGTGCGCTCCCCCAAGTGCAAGCGGCGGAGCGGCTGTTTCTGAAGGTGGGGGTGGAATTTCGCGGCGAAGTCCAATTAGCCGTCGGCAGCCAGTGGCGAAATACCGAGGTGGGAGGGCTGTCGGGTTTGACCTACGATCAGCGTCAACAGCAGTTCTATGCCATCAGTGACGATCGCCAGCAACCTCGGTTTTACACCCTCGAGATCACTCCCAAAGCCATTACCCCCAAGGGCGTGACCTTTCTCCAGCAGATGAATGGTGAGGTGTATCCTCCCAACACCGCCGATACTGAGGGAATTGCCCTGACGCCCGAGGGACACCTGCTGATTAGCAGTGAAGGGGTAACGGCCACAGCTAGCTCGCCCTGGATCAAGGAGTTTGAGCGCAACAATGGACAAACCATTACAGCGCTACCCATTCCCAAATACTATCTGCCCAATGGTCAGCAAGGGATTCGCAATAATCTTGGCTTTGAGGCGCTGACGCTTTCCCCGGCGGGCGATCGCCTGTTTGTCGGTGTTGAATCTGCCCTTGCCCAAGATGTTCGCCCCAATATCCCTATTTACTGCCGTCTGCTCCACTACCTGCGGGGGGATGTTGCCCCTGTGTTGCTGGCGGAGCATCTCTATCCATTGGATCCCTCCGAGGCAGTGTTCAATGGCCTCGTAGAGCTACTTGCCCTTGACAATGGTGGCCATTTTCTCAGCTTGGAGCGCACCTACAGTCCGGGGGTAGGACATGGCATCAAACTCTTTGAAGTATCCCTAGCGGGAGCGACAGATACCCTTGGCATGGCCACCCTGCCGGTTGATCTGGGTCCCATCCGCCCTGTGCAGAAACGTCTGATTTTGGATTTCAAGACCCTAGGAATTCCCTTAACCAATTTGGAGGGGATGAGTTTTGGCCCCCCCTTGGCCGATGGGGCGCGATCGCTTTATATCATTGGCGATAACAACTTTGACGGCAAAACCCCGACTCAAGTACTGATGTTTGCCCTGACTGTCAAACGCTAGGCCTCAACCGTCAAGAGTCCCAACTGGGTCAGCAGGCGATCGCCATCCACATGCTCCTGCATCATTTGCTCGACACACTTGACTTTGGCGATTTCATGAAGACGCACCTGACCAAAGGCACGATCCACAATTTCCACCGCCGTCAGCGTATCCAGATCCACAGAGAGAATGGGAATTTCCAACTCTTCGGCACGGGCAAGAATGGCTGGGGAAGGCGGCAAATGCCCCGTGAGAATTAGACAGTGGGTGGAGGTCTCCAGGGCCGCCCATTGAATATCGGTGCGATCGCCCCCCGTAATCACCGCCATATTGTTCGCTTTACGGAAATACTTCAGGGCAGCACTGACATTCATTGCGCCAATGGTGAGTTCTTCTACCAGCAAATCCAAGCGATCAGGACGGCACAACACTTCGGCATTTAACTGGCGTACCAATTCTTTGACACTGACACTGCGCAGCAACTGACTGCGGGGTAATGTACCAAAAACTGAAATTTGGTGGGCCTCGAGATATTGGCGAATAGCAGGCAAGGGTTGGGTCTCGGTTGCGGGAATATCGTTGATGATCACCCCCAATAGGCGATCGCCCAATTCCGACTTGGCTAGGAGGAGCGATTCCACCACCAAGGGGGATTCATAGCGCACCACCAGTAAAATCGGTGCCTCCAACACCGCTGCCATCTGAGCTAAGTCCAAATCAAACAGTCGCCCCTCTGCTAATGTTGCTGGCCCTTCAAGAAGCACTAAGTCTTCGCTGTTGATGTGGTGATAGGCCGCTAGGGCTTGGCGATAATCCTGCTGATCTGTGCCCGTCAGTCGCCCCTTGATGGCTTCTGGAGTCAGGGTGAGCAAGGTGGGCCGTACATTTTCTAGGTTCAGGGTTTCCTGTAAAAAGCTGACATCGGCTTCGGTTTCTTCGCTATCGCTGGCGGGTTGGTATGTACCCAGGGGCTTACCATAGGCAATGCGCAGGTGGCGATCGCGACAGAGCTTGGCCAAGCCTATAATCGTTGCAGACTTGCCGCTATAGGGAACAATTGAACCAATCAATAAATGCTTTCCCACCGTTGAGTTACTCCTCCCGCAACCCCAATCCTAAACACACAAGCCTTAGTCAAGCCGTAACAGCTTACGATAAAATGCTTTGGAAAAATCAGCAATACGATGTTTTTTATAGTTAATAATGACATCAATGAGATAATCCACCAGTTCAAATGTGGTGATAGACATTTCGTACTGTAGATCAGGAGAGTTATCAAAGGTCACCGTACAGCGGGATAAATCCGCCGGCAAGTTAGCGATCGTCCATGTGGCAACAAAATCAACATTGTTACCGCCTTCAATTCCCCGTTGTCCCTCCAACTTACCCAGACGGTAGAGGGCGATGCCCAAGGGCAGTAGTGGACGCTTCTCAGCACGCATATAGGGGGCAAAGATATTGACTTCCCGAGGGTTGGCAGGCTGAAGCTGATCGAGGGCAGTCATGCAAGAATCCTTGTGTGTTCGTGTATTCAGTCTGACCGAGTGCTGAGGTCTATTCTACAGTTAGAGCAGCGAGCACGGGAGCCTTGGCTCTAGGACGGTATTTTGTTTTGGTAACATATAGTTAACATAACTAACGAGCACTGCCTATGGTTTTTGATCCCGGAAACGCTAATTTCTACCAGTCTTCTACGGAGGATGGGCAGCCCAATCTGCTCCTGAAGTACCTGCAAAGCCAATCGCCAGAAGTTTTGACCCGTATTGCCCGTTCCGTCAGTCCAGAAATTCGCCAAATTATCAGCCAAAATGTTCAAGGTCTCGTGGGTGGTCTTCCCTCTGAGGATTTTAATGTCCAAATTGCCACCGATCGCGACAACTTGGCGGGGTTATTGGCCTCAGCCATGATGACGGGGTATTTTCTGCGCCAGATGGAACAGCGCATGGAGCTGGAAATGAGCCTCGGCGATCTACCGATGCCCTAGGTTCTGCCAATATCCTGACTATCCTGAATGTGAGTCTTGGTTGTGTCCGATCCTTGGCAACAGTTTAAGGCACTACCGTGGCGATCGCTAGTGCCCACAGGTCTTCTCGTTGCCTTGCTTGCAGCGCTGTTTGATACAGGGCTTTACTATATTGCGGCTGCCGTTACGGCGGTGCGCGAGGCACTGATCATCCTGCTTCAACCTCCCTTGGTTTTGTTAGTCCGCCTTGGTCTGAGCATTGGCCTTGGGATGGTGGCAGTGATCTTTTTAGAGGTGTGGTTTAACCCAGCACCTATCTATAGCGGTACCCTTTGGGCGTTATTTCTGTGTGTCCTAGTGGGCAGTATGTTTTTGAGCTTTTTTGGCAGTACCTTCGGACTGCGGCCCCTATTTTTTCCTGTCACCGACGTGTTCCTGATTGGCACAGCCGTGGGGATTTTTTGGCAAGGTCGTCGCTATTGGCGGTACTAGGTTGATTTCTCAAGAGGAGGGGCCGGCAGCTTTGGAACCACCGCACTAATGTTGGGGTTAAAGGTGGCATCAAAGGCATCAGCCCCCTGAAACAAATACCACACGGCCTCAATCACACAGGCAATACGAGCAATGCTACCTAGAGAACCGTGGGGTTCTGTCGAAAAAAGTAGCCCCAGCATCAGGTAAACTCCCCCCCATAGGGGTTGGCGCAAATAAAACTTATGAAGTCCCGGCAGAAAGATGCCAGCCAACGCTAAGAGAATAGCGATCGCGCGATTACGATAGCCCATCATGGCTCACTGTGAATGACTCTATAATGCGATATTTATAATGTGATATTCAGTGAATCTTTAATAAAATGCAACCTTGAGAAGACTAGATTGCCACAACCATTATCTGTTGCTGTCTTCATTTGCTTAGAATGGCACCCCAATGCCGGCGGGCATGTCAAATGTTGGGAACGTTTTGCTGAAGCTGCCAGCCACTACCTAGACCGCGTTGACCTGACGCTCTATTTCCTTGGGGCAAAACAACAAACCCTAGAGGTGGCGGCCAATGTTCGCTACCAATTGCTGCCGCCCCAATTCAGCACGCACTCACTAGAAATCATGCGCCAAGGGGCAGGTATGACCGATGTCGCTCCCTTTCACTGGGGATTGCGCCGTTATTTACCCCAACATCAGGTGTTTCACATTACAGATACCTTTAGCTTTGCTCAAACAGTGCGCCGCTTTTGCCGCCAGCAGCGTCGTCCGCTGCTCAGTTCGATTCACACGGATTTGCCGTTACTGACCCGCACCTATTCACGGGAAATTATTTGGCGCATGAGTGGCCGCAGTTGGGGGCGGCAATTTTGGCGGTGGCTATGGCTGAAGCAACTACAGGTGGATCAGTGGTTGGGTTGCCAAGCCGAACGAAAACTAGCGGGCTTTATGCGGGCCAGCGATCGCGTACTGGTCTCGCGGCAGCAGGATGCCGATTGGCTGCTCACGTTTTTGCCCCCTGAGCGGGTGGCATGGTTTCAGCGGGGCATTGATCGCGATCGCTTTCATCCGCGATTTCACAATCCCCGATGGTTACGGGAGGAGTATCACCTGCCAGAACAGCCGATCATACTTTTTGTCGGTCGGGTAGATGCCAGTAAAAATGTGCTCCTGTTGGCGCGGGCAGCTCAAGTGTTAGCTAGCCAAGGAAAGGCGTTCCATGTGCTGATTGTGGGTGAAGGGGCGCAGGCTGTCCTTGTCAAAGACCTCTTGGGCGATCGCGTCACCCTCATCGGCAAGGTGCCCCAAGAAAAATTGGGGGCAATTTATGCCAGCAGTGATCTATTCGTTTTTCCCTCAGAGTCGGAAACAGGACCCAATGTGGTGGTGGAAGCACGGGCAGCGGGATTACCGGTCGTCATTTCTGGTTTTGATGGTGGACGCAAATATGTCCAAGCCCCGGGGGAGGATGGGGTAGTGGTTTACAGTCGCGACCCCCAAGATTGGGCGGCCGCCATTAGCCGGCTGTTAGACGATACTCACTATCGCCAGCGGATGGGGGCACAGGCACACCAAATTACCCAAGCGACCTGCCCCACCTGGCAGGAAGCCTTTGAGCAAAGCATTTTGTATCAATGGGAAGCAGTTGCCCAAGCTTACGGCTGGCCTCAAAAGGTTTGATCCTCTAGGAGCGCTTCTAAAATTAAGGCCATGTGGGTGAAGTGGGTCCCTCCCTGACAAAAGACAATATAGGGTGGACGCAAGGGGCCATCAGCAGACAGTTCTGAGGTGCTACCATCAATAAACGTGCCGCCAGCCATCACCAGATCATCGGCATAGCCGGGCATGGGTGCCGGTACTGGATCCAAGTAGGAACCCACGGGGGAGTAGCGTTGCAAGGTGCGGCAAAAGGCAATCAGCTTCTCAGGACTGCCCAATTGGATGGCTTGAATGACATCGCGGCGGCGGGCGAGGGGGGCAGGGTTGACTGGATAGCCCAGTTGGTCAAAGACATAGGCCAATAGGTGGGCACACTTAAGGGCTTCACCGACCATTTGTGGTGCTAAGAAGAGCCCTTGAAAGAGCAGGCGATGTTGATCAAACGTAGCCCCCCCTTCATGCCCAATTCCCGGTGCGGTGAGGCGATAACTGGCCTGCTCAATGATATCAGCGCGTCCCGCTAAATAGCCCCCCGCTGTGGCGATGGTACCCCCAGGGTTTTTAATCAGCGAGCCAGCAATTAAATCGGCACCGACATGGGGTGGTTCTTGGGTCTCGACAAACTCACCGTAGCAGTTATCCACAAAACAGACCACATCGGGATTCTGGCTCTTGATCAGTTGAATCATTTTGCCAATGTCTTCGAGGCTGAGGCTGGGGCGCCATGTGTAGCCGCAGGAGCGTTGAATGAACACCATCCGGGTTTGGGGTTGAACACAGGTGGCGATCGCCCCCCAATCCGGCTCACCACTGGTCAGCAGGGGAATTTCGCGATAGTGAATACCAAAGTCCCGGAGGGAGCCCTGTCCTTGACCCCGCAGGCCAATTACCTCTTCTAGGGTGTCGTAGGGAGCACCGGCAAGGGAAATGAGTTCATCCCCAGGACGTAGCACCCCAAAGAGGGCGGTGGCGATCGCGTGGGTACCAGAGACAAATTGCACCCGCACTAAAGCTGCCTCCGCCCCCATCACCTGTGCAAACACCCGATCCAGGACCTCTCGCCCCAGATCGCCGTGGCCATAGCCGGTCATACTACTGAAGTGGTGTACCCCCAGTCGGTGCTGACGAAAGGCTGCCAGAACTCGATCTAAATTTTTCTTGACGCGGCCATCAATTGCCGCAAATGTAGTTGCAAGTGCCCCTTGGGCCGCAGTTAAGAGTGATGTTCTCGTCAATGTCATCGATGTCATCGATCCGGTCAACCTGATAAACAAAAAGCTCTAAGTTTGCGAACTGTAGGTTCGTCCTCGCCACTGCTTGGGACGTTGCCAACCGGAGAGGGTAATGCGCAGTGCCGCTAGGGGATCCGCAAGAGGTGACAGCCAAAAGAGCCAGCGCCCTTGACCCGTCTGCCAATCATAGACAGGGGCGATCGCCAGTGTCATGCCCCAGCGAATCAGCACCAGGAGGCCATTGAGCAATGTCGCCATCTCAAGAGGCAGGGTGGGAGTAGTGACTGCCAGGGCCACTAACCCCAAAACCAACAGGGGCAACGGTAATCCCTGGACTGCCCAGAGGAAATAGGCATCGCCCCACACTTGGGCAATTGGGGTTGCATCCTTCAGGTCCAGCGATCGCCCCCATTCCCGCCAAGTTTCTGCCATTCCTTCATACATGCGCACCTTGAGTACCTTTGAGCCATCCCGAAAGGCCACCCGCGCCCCCGCAGCTGCTATGGCTCGCACCAAGGTCACATCATCACAAAAAGAGGAAGCGGCAACCTGGTACCCCCCGATCGCTTCGAGGCAGGATCGCCGCACCAACAGGCACTGACCATTGGCCAAAATCCGCTCCGGTTGCGTTGCCACAGGCGGAGCTGCACCAAAGCGATAGATCAAGGTTAAAAGTAACGCCGGTTGCAGCCACCATTCGCCTCCCGTCTTGAGGATAAAGCAGGGTGAGAGGGAAATGAGATCCAATTGCTCCCGCTGTGCTGTTTCCAAAAGACTGGCCACAAGACCGGGCTGCGGTTGCGTATCCGCATCAATTCCCAAAATCCATTCGCTGTCAGGATGGACACGACAAAAGCCCGTATGTAATGCCCAAGGCCGCCCCACCCACCCCGGCGGTAGGGGAGGATCAAACTCCACTCGCAGACGGGGATCCCAGGGTTGCGCCGCCCGTACCATCTCAACTGTGCCATCTTGGGAATGACTATCGACAATAAGAATTTCCCGCACCTCGTAGCCCTGGCGCATGAGGCCCTCCAAACAGGGCTGCAGTCGCTGCGCCTCATTGAGGGTGGGTACAATAATTGATACCTTGGCCAAGTTTTCTGGGCGGGAGGGCTGAGGGGTCAAGGGGGAAGGGCGTCGCCAACCCAACCCTAAACGGGCGATTAAAACAGCTGCCCAAGGTGCCTGTGCCACGATCGCGCCACTGGCGATCGCTGCTAGCCCAACTGTAACGGTACTCAACGTTCTTCTTCCTCGTTTTCTGCTGGGAAATTCTCTGGCGCATCCTCTGGAGGCAGCTTCAGCCGTTTAATGGGTAAATTGGCAATCAGAGCTGTTGTCCGCTGATCCGACTCTAGGGAAACCGCTAGCCCCTCTGTTTCTAGCTCCACATACCGGGAGACTACCTCCAAAATATCTCGCCGCAGATTGTCTAGAATTTGTGGCGTCAGCGCCGTGCGATCGTGGGCCAACACCAGCTTCAGGCGTTCTTTAGCGGTGGTGCGACTGGGGGGAGTGCGCGTAAACAGCCGCTCCAGAAGTTCGCTGATCATCCCTTTGCCCCAAACAAGCGTCGAATCCGACTGAATAATCCCCCGCTTGCCGCCTCTAGATCGAGAAACTCAACCTTTTCCCCCTCCAGGCGGCGGGCAATATTCATAAAGGCCTGTCCAGCCAGCGACGGCGACTCTGCCAAGACCAAAGGTTCCCCCTTATTGGTGGAAACAATCACCTTCTCATCCTCAGGGACAATACCAATCAGGGGAATAGACAGAATTTCTTGGACATCTTCGACGGACATCATATCGTTGGCTGCCACCATTGCCGGGCGCAACCGATTCAAAATGAGATGGCTATTGCGAATGCGGTAGGCCTCCAGCAGGCCAATCACGCGATCAGCATCCCGCACGGCGGCAATTTCTGGGGTGGTCACCACTAAGGCTTCCTGTGCGGGGGCAATGGCATTCCGAAATCCTGCTTCGATCCCTGCTGGACAATCAATGAGTACGTAGTCATAGTGCTTGCTCAGGGCGGATGCCAACTGTCGCATTTGCTCTGGGGTAATGGCATCCTTATTGCGGCTTTGGGCCGCGGGCAGCAAGACCAATTTATTGAGGCGCTTATCACGCACAAGGGCTTGATCGAGGCGACACTGCCCCGTCAGCACATCAATGGCAGTGTAAACTACCCGATTTTCCAAACCAAGCAGTAGGTCGAGGTTGCGCAAGCCGAAGTCTGCATCAATGAGCACCACCGATCGCCCTAATTTGGCCAAAGCAACACCAATATTGGCACTGGTGGTTGTTTTCCCTACACCTCCTTTACCCGAGGTAATGACAATCGTGCGCCCCATTGAACTCCCTAGGAATTGGCTTACTAGAATAGATTAGCTCAAGGTGCTGCGGATACGGCGAAGACTCGCCCCCAAGTATAGGCGGGGGCAATCTGAATCCCTTGGTCTGTGGCGTAGGCCACCTCTGGATAGGGAGGACGAGGGGGAGCCGGTGTCCGGGCCAGTAGATCGGCAATCCGTAACTGTGTCGCCGCCATTTCAAGGGTCATAATCCGCGCTCCTAGATGACCCTTAGCGCCGGCGTGGGCAACTCCCCGTAAGCGGCCCCAAACGATAATATCGCCGGCGGCAATAATG
>NZ_JACOMP010000089.1:0-5592 GCF_014466085.1 Thermosynechococcus sp. OHK43 | reverse complement strand
GCTTTGAGCAGGACAAACAGGAACTGCTGAATCTTGGTTGTGATGACTATATTGCCAAGCCCTTCCGTCCGCAAACGATTTTTGAACAACTCGCCGCCCAGTTGCACCTAGAGTATGCCTACGAGGATGCCCTATCCCCCCCAAGTGCCCCCCCTCCTCAGGGACTTGATCCAGCCGCCTTAATGGTGATGCCTCGCCCTTGGATTGCTGAACTCCAAGCCGCCGCCAAAAAGCTCAATGCCAAACGTATTCGCGAACTGATTGCTGAGATCCCACCCGAAGAAGCCGCCTTGATTGCCGGTCTGCAGCAACTAGTGAAAACATTTCGCTTTGATAAGATTGTTGAATTAACGCTGATTTAATGTTCACACTGACGCAACTTTGCCCTACACCATTGGAAAATGCCCGTCAGTTGCACCTCTCATTGACCGCAGAGGAACGGTGTCGCAGTCGTCTCCATTGCCACAGTGATGAGGGGGAGTCACTGTATCTGAAGCTGCCCCGTCAAATCACCCTACAGCCGGGCGATCGCCTTCGGGACGAGGACGGCACGGTGGTAGTCACAGTTCACGCCAAACCCGAACCCACGCTAAAGGTGATGGCTACCACTCCCCTTGACCTTCTACAGGCCGCTTACCATCTCGGGAATCGCCACGTCCCCTTGGAAATTCACGCCGATTATCTTCGCTTGGGCGCAGATTCCGTGTTGCAAACCATGCTTGAACAGCGGGGCTTGACGGTGACGTTTGAAGTCGCTCCCTTTTGTCCCGAACGCGGTGCCTACCATGCTCACTGATTCAGCGCTTTTAGCCTTGCTTCAGTGGGCGAGTCCGGCTCTACCGATTGGCGGCTTTAACTACTCCGAGGGCTTGGAGACTCTCATTGCCCAAGGCAAGATCACCTCAGCAGCAGCCCTACAGGACTGGCTAAGCTTTGAACTGGCCTTTGGCAGTGCCCACTTGGAAACAGTAGTCATGGTGCGGGTCTATCGAGCGATCGCCAAGGGTGATTTTGACGCCGTTCACCAGTGGAATGCATGGCTCTCGGCTGCCCGCGAAAGTGCCGAACTGCGCGCCCAAAATTGGCAAATGGGAACAGCATTGATCAACCTTGTCGCTGCCCTCGGTCGCTTACCCCCCGAACTTCAGACTGGCCAGCCCTACCCTTGGAATACCAGTGTTGCCTTTTGTATTGCCGCTGCCCTTGCAGACATTCCCCTAGAAAACGCACTTTTAGGCTATCTCCACAGTTGGGTCACCACCCTGATCAATGCAACGGTGAAACTGATTCCCCTTGGTCAGACAGCAGGGCAAGTACTTCTGCGCCAACTTCAGCCGCAAATTCAGCAGACGGTACAGCAAAGCTTAAATGTGACTGACCATCACTTAGACGATAACTTAAACTTAGAAAGCTGTACGTTGGGCTTAGCCCTCGCCAGTATGCAGCACGAAACGCTCTACTGCCGCCTATTTCGGAGTTAATTGTCTAGCCCATGATTTCCGTTGAAACAGCCGTTGACCTTATTCAGCAGCATTTGCCCGCTTGGGGCACAGAGATCATTTCCTTGACTGAGCCTTGGTACAGCAGACTGGCGGTAGCGATTACCAGCGATCGCCCCTACCCGCCCATTGACCGCATCATGGTGGATGGCATTGCCCTTAACTGGGCAGCCTATCAGTCTGGTCAGCGTGCTTTTCCGATTCTGGGGGTGGTTCCCGCGGGTGAAGTACCGCCAACACTCACGGATACGCAAGCCTGTTTTGAAGTTATGACCGGTGCGGCCTTGCCCCAAGGCTGTGATCTGGTGATTCCCTATGAAGCCCTAGAGATTCGCGACGGTGTTGCCCATATCCTACGTGCGGCAGCGTGGTCGTCCTATCAATTTGTCCACCGCTGTGGCAGTGATGCTGCTGCCGGTCAACCCGTTTTGGCCGCTGGTACCCCTTTGCACAGTCCGGCGTGGGGCATTCTTGCCTCTGTGGGACAGACCGAAGTGTGTGTTCAGCGCACCCCCCGCACCCAAATCATTGCTACAGGCAATGAACTGATTGCGCCCCACGAAACACCCCAGCCCCATCAGCTGCGACTCTCCAATGCCTATGCTCTGATGGCCGCCCTCAAGCACCAAGGCTATACCCAAGTCAGCATCACCCATTTGCCCGATGATCCAGTACAACTGGCAACCCACTATTGCCAAGCGAGCCAAGACTACGACCTTCTGATTTACTGCGGTGGCGTTTCCAAGGGTAAGTTTGACTATCTGCCACAACTCTGGCGCAATCAAGGTGTCCAGCAGTATATCCACGGTGTTGCCCAGCGTCCTGGAAAGCCTCTCTGGTTTGGCGTGGATCACCGCCAGCAAACGGCCGTATTTGGTTTGCCGGGGAACCCGGTTTCCAGTTTGGTATGTTTACACCGCTATCTATTGGACATTCCGCCCCTCTATGCCCGCTTGGCTGCTCCCTTCTACTTTGAGAAACCCTTAACCTACTTTTTACCCGTTAAACTAGAAACTACAAAAACCGCTGAGCTGATTGCCCACCCTCGGCCGATGCAAAATTCTGGTGATTTTTTGGTTTTGGCTGATAGCGATGGATTTTTAGAACTGCCTGCCTCTCAAGAAGCCTTTGCCGCGGGCGAGTGCTATCGCTATTTTCCGTGGAGTTAGGAGTCATGGTTGTAACCGGGGCCATTCCTAGACAACATCTGCGGGATACCCAAGGGCGCTCAATTCGCAAGTTACGCCTCTCAGTTACGGATCGCTGTAATTTGCGGTGTACCTACTGCATGCCCCTAGATGCAGCCTTCATGCCTACCCAGACCTACCTCACCCCAATTGAGTATGCCACGATTGTAGCTGAACTGGTGGAACTGGGGATTGAATCGGTGCGGCTGACAGGCGGCGAGCCACTGTTGCGAGCGGAGTTTCCTGAGATTGTGGCCGCTTTGGTAGCAGTGGGTGTACCGGAACTGCGCTTAACCACCAATGGCATTCGCCTTATTCCCTTTTTGCCCCTGCTTGATCGCTATGGTGTACGACGTTTAAATATTAGCCTTGATAGCTTAGACCCCCAGACCTTTGCAGCAATTAGCCATGGCCACCATTTGGAAGCAGTCAAGGAAGCAATTGCCACCGCTGCTGACCAAGGGTTTCAAGTCAAGCTAAACATGGTTGTGATGGCGGGCGTCAATGATCACGAGTTGGTGCCAATGGTGGAGTACGCCAAAGCCTTAGGGGTTGAGGTGCGTTTTTTGGAACTGATGCGCATTGGCCATGCCTGCCACTTGGGGAGTGATCGCTTTGTTAGTGCCGCCACCATGATTGAGCACCTGCGCCAGTACTACGATTTGCGTCCTGTCCCTCGTCCTCAAGATTCCACCTCGTTTAACTTTGAGACCGCCTGTGGGGCTCAGATTGGCTTCATTGCTTCAGAATCGCAGCCCTTTTGTGGCCACTGCTCTCGCTGGCGATTGTCGGCAGATGGTGTCTTAAGGGCGTGTCTATTTAAAGAAGCGGGGGTTTCCCTGCGGGGCTTGAGCAAAGCTGAACGCTATGCTGCCTATGGGCAAGTGTTAGGAATGAAACCCAGCCTGCGCAGCGCAGAAGTTCACCATGCGATGCACCAAATTGGAGGCTAAGAGAATGCTCTCCCACATCAATGAGAACCAGCAACCTCAGATGGTGGATATTAGCGAGAAATCGGTAAGCGATCGCCGGGCGGTGGCAGAAGCCCTCGTTGAATTGCCGCCTGTCTTTCAGGCCTATAGGGAAGGGGAGGAGCTCTTCCTGAAAAAAGGGCCGGTGCTGCAAACGGCAATTATTGCCGGCACAATGGCGGTGAAACGTACCGCCGCAGCCATTCCCTTTTGCCACCCGCTACCCATTACCAGCTGTCGTTTTGAAACCCACATTGACTCCCTGGAGAGTGGCCTTCGGATTCGCCTGCGCTGTGAAGTCAAAACCCGCGATCGCACCGGGGTGGAAATGGAAAGTCTGCATGGAGTGACGATTGCAGCCCTAACAATTTATGACATGTGCAAAGCCCTCAGTCCCCAAATTGGGATTCGGGAGGTGCGCCTTCTGGCCAAAAGTGGTGGCAAGAAAACCCTAGGTCAATATCCCCTCTTTGGTCTTGTGCTCACCGGCGGCCAAAGTCAGCGCATGGGACAGGATAAAGCTCTTCTTGACTATTACGGCCAACCCCATGCCCAATACCTCTACAACTTGTTGGCACAATACTGTGAACAGGTTTTTCTTTCAGCCCGAACCAATCAATGGCAGGGAACGCCCCTTGCTGATCTGCCCACTCTCCCAGACACCCTTCCCCAGATTGGGCCAATTGCCGGTCTCTTAACTGCCTTGCGCGCCTATCCCGAAGTGAACTGGTTCGTGGTGGCCTGTGACTTACCCTATTTGACCGCGGAAACCCTTGCTCCCCTACTGCACCACTACCGCGAAGATGTGGTGGCCACTTGCTATCACCATCCCCAAGAGGGCTTCCCAGAGCCACTGTGTGCGATTTATACCCCCCAAGCTCTGCCAGTGTTTGAAGCTGCCTATGCAGAGGAGATCTACTGCCCTGTGAAAATTCTCCAGCGATCGCCCTGCCAGTGCATCACCCCACCTCAGCCGACGATTACTGCCAACATCAACACCCCCGAAGAGTATCTTGAAGCTCTACACCATGTCCGACGCCCCTAAAACACCTAGAACAATTTACTTGCGCTACTTTGCCCAGCTGCGGGAGCAAAGCGCACGGGAACAGGAGGAGCGAGTGACCACTGCCCAAACCTATGGTGAGCTATACCAAGAACTAAAGACCCAGTACGGGTTTACCCTTGATCTGGCTCAGATTAAGGTTGCGGCTAATGATACGTTTGTGGCACTGGATCAACCCCTACGAGCTGGAGATGAGGTCGTCTTTATTCCCCCCGTTGCTGGGGGTTAACTAACCGATGGTGATTCAGCAGTTTTCTCTAACTAATACACCCCTAGAGCCAGCCCAGCTGTGGCAGCCCCTTGCCAGCTTGAGGGCCGGTGCCTTTGTTAGCTTTGAGGGCTGGGTACGCAATCACAATCACGGCAAGATCGTCACTGCCCTAGAATATGAGGTCTATCCCGCCTTGGCCCTCAAGGAAGGGGACCAAGTTCTAGCAGAAGCCATTGAGAAATTTGACTTGCTGGGGGCGATCGCCTGCCATCGCTATGGAAGACTTACTCTTGGCGAGATTGCTGTCTGGGTAGGGGTAACGGCACCTCATCGCAAACAAGCCTTTGCTGGTGCGGCCTACATCATTGATGAAATCAAACACCGCCTGCCCATTTGGAAAAAGGAATACTATTTAGATGAGCCAGCGGTTTGGGTATCTTGTCGTAACCATTGCCATTCCAGTGCTCTTTAAATCCTCTTTAACGGGAAAAGTCATTCCCATGGCAGCAGCAAATAAACATAAATAAACATAAACAGTGAGGAAATCTCAGGTTATCCCTTCTGAAGGTTGATGTGCTACACAGAATCGAGAATTTCCCAACCAAGCTGTATCACTGAATACCCTTTTCTATGTAGGAATCGCATAGCATTGGGGGCGGTT
>NZ_JACOMP010000088.1:0-2956 GCF_014466085.1 Thermosynechococcus sp. OHK43 | reverse complement strand
GTGAACTGGCCAGTTGTTTGTGGACATCGTGGAGCAGTTGGCGGGTTTTCACCACCAGGTGTTGTCGTTGGCTGGGGGACAGATCGTTGTAGTGGGCATAGGCTGCCGCTGTTTTCTGCCAGCGATCGCGCACCTGAGGAGGCAGTTGTTGCAGAGGGGCCTGCGTTAACGCTTCGTGTAAATACTCATTGAACCGATAGGTATTGCCCTGAAGGTTACAAAAACCCCGCTCCGTTTCAATGGCAAGGGCGCGTTGTAGGCGTGGCCAGTCAAGGGACACAGGAGGCCTCCTTACCTAAGGTTCACCATCCATGACCTCGGGAACACGCGCGGTCGCATCTGCGGCGTCATTGGCTTTCCACGTTTGCCACCATGCGCGACTGGCCTTGAGAACCAAATATTGCCGCTGTTTTTTGTGGAGTTGTTTTTGCAGGGTGGCCAGACGCGCTTCCAGTTGGCGAATTTGACTGCGCTGATTGGCGAGGGGGGGGTGCTGAAACTCCAATTCCTCAAGTTGCAGATAAATAGCTGCGATGGGGTGATGGCTCGAGGATTCCCTGGAGGACTCACTTGTGTCTTGCTTCTCTTCGCCTTCCTCTTGCGGCTTCTGCTCATCCAGCATCATGGTCAACAGATGGGGAATCCGCCCTAGGGGACGATTTTCCGCCTGACTGGCAATCTCTAAAATCACCGCGATTGGGGCAGGCGGTAAGATAGCTGCCCGTTGCAGCAGATGGTTAATCTTGAGCGAACTTTGATAAAGGACTTGGCTCAATTGCTGCGGTAGGGAGGTAGGGTCCTGTGAGCTTGTTGAGTCTTCCTCCCCATTCGTCGCCTCTTGGGCTGGAGTTTGGTCTGCTTGGCCGCGGGGTTGTAGGCCTAAGATAGTACTCTCCAAGGCGATCGCCAGTTCAGCAATCTGACGCTGAAGTTCCTGCCGCTCGGCATCCTCAAGGCTCAAAAATTGCTCTGGAAAGACTTGGGTGCACACCTGATAACTCACGGTGATCAACTGCTGACGGGCAATGGGGGCGAGCATCTCCAAATAAACATCATAAAGCTGACGCATTTCCGCCAACGCGGTCAATAGCATCCCCTGCAACCCTAAAATTTCCCGCTCAACGGCTTCTAAGTTACCGGACATACAGGCCTAAACTGGCATAACGGCAAAACAGTGCTGCTGCGTTTAAGAAGACTGTTTCTACAATCTATTACAAAATCTTGGTGAGCATAGACTATTTGCCGACTCATGGCAAGATAGTGGGGTTGCAAAGGTAAGGCAGAAACGTGGATATTATTCTTTGTCTACAAGCAGTCATCCTCGGCTTGGTGCAAGGCATTACAGAGTTTTTACCCATTAGCAGTACCGCTCACCTGATTCTCTTTAGTGATCTGTTGGGGTGGAAGAGTGTCTGGCACAAAACGGCCCTAGATGCGATGCAGTTTGGAAGTGTGATCGCAGTTTTTGGGTATTTTTGGCAGGATATTCGTCAAATTGTCCAAGGGGCTTGGCAGGCATGGCAGCGGCGGGATTGGCAGCGAGAGGAATGGAAGTTATTGGTTGGTATTGCGGTAGGCACCATCCCTGCATTAGCGGCAGGACTGCTTCTGAAATTGGCCAAAGTGGAGTTGGATCAGCCTCAGGTCATTGCCACGATGGCGATCGCCATGGCGATTCTCCTGGGCCTAGCGGAAAAGTGGGGTTCCCGTAAACGCACGTATCAGGACATTGGCATTTTGGATGGCTTTTTAGTGGGGTGCGGCCAGATGATTGCCCTGTTACCGGGGGCTTCACGCTCAGGCTCCACGTTGACTGCGGCTTTAGCTTTGGGACTAGAGCGGCAGACGGCGGCGCGCTTTTCCTTTCTGTTGGGCATTCCCACTCTGACGATCGCCACACTGGTGCAAGCCAAAGATGTTTTTGATCAAGGCACCCTCTTCATTCCCCTTGTGATTGCCATGCTATCGAGTATGGTGTTTTCCTATCTGGCGATCGCTTGGCTGCTACGGTTCCTGCAACGCCATTCCACTTGGATCTTTATCTGGTATCGGATTGGCTTGGGAGCTGCGTTGTGGGGTGCGATCGCCCTCGGTAGTCTGCAAACCTAAAGAACAACATTTAGCAAAATTTAACCTTATCTGTGGTTGAGATCACAGGGAAATGAGGGATATCTGAGCATAGTAGGTATGGGATAGTGAAATCAAGGAAGCTGTACAGAGGCGCGATTGCTATCCAACCCCATCAAGCCAGTAAGGCACACCTGGATCTGCTTATTTTTTTGGCCACAGTAGGAAACCCCAAGCGTGTGTTCTATGTTCAGCACGACAGGCAACACCGACCTAAAGCATTCCACCCTTTCGCTGTTGCAGGCATACCAAGATAACCCTGCACCGGAATTGCGGAATCGCCTTGTTGAGTTGAACATAGGATTGGTACGCAAGGAAGTCCATCGCTGGGTACGGTGCACCCAAGAAAGCTTTGACGATCTCATGCAAGTGGGCACCCTTGGTCTCATTCACGCCATTGAACGCTTTGACCCAACTAAGGGGGTGGCCTTTAGTTCCTTCGCGATTCCCTATATTCGCGGTGAAATTCAACACTACCTGCGGGACAAAAGTCCCCAAATTCGCGTGCCCCGACGTTGGCAAACATTGCAAAGCCAAGGAAAGCGAGTCATTCGGGAATTACGCCAACAACTGGAGCGCCCCCCCACCGATAGCGAAATTGCCCAGGCCCTCAATGTCCCCCTTGAGGAATGGCAGGAGGCAAAATTTGCCAGCTACTACACCACCCCTGTTAGCCTCGATGCCCCTACCTTTGAGGGTGAGGAAGAGGCCGTTGCCCTCGGTGACGTCGTGCCCGATCAACGGTACCAAAGTTTTCAGCTGGCCGAGGAAGATCGGATTCGTCTGCAGCAGTGTCTGCGTAAACTGGAAGCCCGCACCTGTCAAATTC
>NZ_JACOMP010000087.1:0-5016 GCF_014466085.1 Thermosynechococcus sp. OHK43 | reverse complement strand
GTCGGTGTCGGAGTGGGGCGGGGCGTCATCTCTACGGGTGGTACAACAGTCGGCAGGGTTGGTGGAAATGCCTGTTCCTGAGGATGCGGGGGAGGAGGAGTCACTGTGTCCACGCGTTGATGGCGCAAAAATAGCCCTAGGCCAATGCCCGCTAGGCTGCCAAAGATTGCCGTTCCCAACAGCCACAGCCACGGCGAAAAATTGCGTTGTCTAGGGGAAGCAACGACTGCTGTCCCCTCTGGTTGAGTATTGGCAAAAACAGTGGATCGGTGCTGCGGCATTACCGCCACCGTTGCTGTGGTTTGACGCGCCACAGACTGCCCCATCAGCAGTTGTAACCAGGCCCGCACCGTTTGGGGACGCTCACGGACATCCAAAGCCATTCCCACTTCAATAGCATCAATGGTGCGCTGGCTTAGATTGGGCTGAAACTGGCGTAAGTCCTCGAGCGGCACGCGATCGCGCAGGATCGAGGCCACAGGCGGGCGTCCGGCCAAAAGGGCATAGAGGGTTGCCGCAAGAGCATAGACATCAGTGGCGGGCGTCCATTGGTGGCGCGGTAAATACTGCTCCACTGGCGCATAACCTGCTGAGACCAGCCCCGTATTTGTTTCCGTCACCCCAGTGGTGTATTCACGGGCAATGCCAAAGTCAATCAGCACCACCTGATCGGTGCCCTCCCGCAGCATAATGTTATCGGGCTTGACATCGCGGTGCAGTAGGCCATGCTCATGCACCAATTCAAGGGCACTGGCCACTTGGCGGATATAGTGGAGCGCCGTTTTTTCCGGCAGCGGGCCTTCCTCCTGAATCACCTGCGCCAACGTTCGGCCGGGGATATAGTCCATAACAATGAAGGGGCGACCCCCCTCAATAAAGCAATCACTGACACGCACAATGTGGGGATGATTAAACTGGGCAAGACGCTGGGCTTCCTGAATAAACCGCTCCCCCAGATCATGAATCCGCTTTGGGGGTTCCTGCTGCAAGTTCAATGTTTTGAGCACCACCGTCTGATGGAGTAGGGTGTGGGTTGCGCGATAGGTGACCCCAAAGCCCCCCTGGCTCAAAAGGGCATCGAGGCGATATTTGCCCCCTTGGAGGATTGTGCCCACACTAAGTAAACTAAGGGAGGACATAGGTACCTTAGGGACGCAATGGAGCAGACGGAGCAGTGGTTGACAGCGAGGCTGACCGTTGACTGAGAATCACCAAGCGATAGCCCAAATATGCAGGTAAGGTTGCCATCATCATCAAGAGTATCACGGACAACAAAGATTCCCATTCAAACCGCGGTCCATAGTAACTACGGTAAGGGTCATATTTAGGAGTCGGCTTAATTTTTTCCCTGAGTGCCATGGGTCGCCTAAAGCGCAGGCGGCGATCGTCCAGCTTTTCAAATAAAATCCAGCCCCCCTGGGCTTCCTCCTGGCAGACTTTGCGCAGGACATCGGGATTGTGAAATTGGTTGCGGCGCGATCGCAGGATTTTGAATTCCCAACCCGCCAACTTGGGGGACGCTTGATGGGGTTCTTCTTTAGAGGGGTAGGTGGTCAACTGTTCCTCTTCTTCATCGCATTGTTGACTGAGTTGCTTTTGCCAGCCCCACCACTGATAGTAAAGCAGTGCTGACACACCGAGGCTACCACTCATCAGGGACAATAGCAGCACTTCAGCCATAGCGAACAGGAGCAAGAGTCTGTTGGGGGATCATACTTAGAGGGTAAAAGGTTATCTTCCCCTCAGGCGCGATCGTCTCCCTCGCCGCGGCGGACAAAGTGGCAAATGCCCCGTTCTGAGGCACTGATAAAATCGCAAAACTCTTGAATGAGAGGATGCACAAACTGTTCCCGCAGGTGCTGAACGGCTTGGGAGGTGGTCAATTGTGAGCGGTAGAGAATATCTAAGGCTTTTTTGAGGAGCTGTCGGTCTTGGGCAGAAAAGCCGGCTCGCCGTAAGCCCACCACATTTAAGCCCATGATTGTGTTGGTGCTGAGGCTACGGGTCATACAAAAGGGGGGCACATCTTTTTGAATGGCAGTACCGCCAGAAAGCATGGCCAAGCGACCAATGCGGGTAAATTGATGCACCAGGCAGTTGCCGCTGATAAAAGCGCGATCGCCCACATGGGCATAGCCAGCAATCAACGTATTGTTGGCGATTGTCACATGATTCCCCACATAAACATTGTGACCCAAGTGGCTATGGGCCATCAGCAAGCAATCATGCCCTACATGGGTGACTGTTTCTGGCTGGGTTCCCCGATGAATCGTCACTCCCTCCCGCAACGTACAGCGATCGCCAATGTGGACATAGCTAATTCCCCCTTGATAAGCCAGATCTTGGGGCAGATCGCCAATCACCGCCCCACTATGTACTTTGCAGTTCTCGCCAAGGCGGGTATATCCCAATAGGGTCACATGGGGAGCCAACTGCGTACCGCGTCCAATCTCCACCGTGGCCGCCACATAGCAAAAAGGACCAATTTCCACCTCTTCTCCAATGTGGGCACCCGCCTCAATGACTGCCGTGGGATGAACCGCCATGACATTCCTGCACGATTGGCTAAAGATTCTTAACATAAAAGAGATTAAGCGATTTTGATCCCCGATGACGAACGACCTGCGGCACTATCTCCAGCTTTTAGAACAGCGGCAACAACTGCGACGCATCACCGTACCCGTTGATCCTGATCTGGAAATGGCCGAGATTTGCAATCGGCTATTGGCCGCAGGCGGGCCGGCCTTGCTCTTTGAAAACGTCATTGGTTCCCCCTATCCCGTGGCGATGAATCTTTTGGGAACCCTAGAGCGGGTCTGCTGGGCAATGAACATGGATCACCCCTTAGAGCTAGAGACCCTTGGTGAAAAGCTAGCGAAGCTGCAGCAGCCCAAGCCGCCGAAAACCCTGAGTCAAGTCCTTGATTTTGGCAAAATTCTCTTTGATGTTGTTCGTGCCAAGCCGAGCCGTGATTTGCTGCCCCCCTGTCAGCAGGTGGTGATCAAAGCTCCCGATTTGGATTTACGCCAACTACCGCTGATTCGCCCCTACCCCAAGGATGCGGGCAAAATTATTACCCTTGGTCTGGTGATTACCAAAGACTGTGAGACCGGCATTCCCAATGTAGGCATTTACCGCTTGCAACTGCAATCCCCAACCACCATGACCGTCCATTGGCTCTCGGTGCGGGGAGGGGCACGCCATCTGCGCAAGGCAGCTGCCCAGGGCAAAAAACTAGAGGTGGCGGTAGCCTTGGGGGTTCATCCTTTGATTATCATGGCCGCGGCAACACCAATTCCCGTGGATTTATCCGAATGGCTCTTTGCGGGTCTCTATGGTGGGGGTGGTATTCAGTTGGCCAAGTGCAAAACCCTTGATCTAGAGGTACCTGCCCAGTCGGAATTTATCCTTGAGGGCACGATTACCCCTGGTGAAGTCTTGCCCGATGGCCCCTGTGGCGATCACATGGGGTACTACGGTGGTGTGGAAGATTCGCCAGTTATTCATTTCCACTGCCTCACCCATCGTCGCAATCCCATTTACTTGACTACATTTAGTGGTCGCCCCCCCAAGGAGGAGGCAATGATTGCCTTAGCCCTCAACCGCATTTACACACCCATTTTGCGGCAGCAGGTACCGGAAATTGTGGACTTCTTTTTGCCCATGGAAGCCCTCAGTTATAAGGCGGCGATTATTTCCATTGACAAAGCTTATCCTGGCCAAGCCCGGCGCGCCGCCCTTGCCTTTTGGAGTGCCCTACCCCAATTTACCTACACCAAGTTTGTGATTGTGGTGGACAAAGAGATCAATATCCGTGATCCGCGGCAAGTGGTGTGGGCCATTAGCTCCAAGGTGGATCCCAGCCGTGATGTCTTTATTTTGGAAGATACTCCCTTTGATTCCCTTGACTTTGCTAGCGAAAAAATCGGCCTTGGGGGACGCATGGGCATTGATGCCACTACCAAAATTCCCCCAGAAACAGACCATCCTTGGGGCGATCCCCTCACCGCGGATCCGGGGGTGGCACGGCGAGTCACGGAACGCTGGCAGGAATATGGTCTTGGGGATATTGATTTAACCGCCGTAGATGCAACGCAGTTTGGCTATGAGCTAGACCCGGCCTTTCGTTGGCGATAAGTGCAACAACCGCGTTCATAAAACGCGTTCATAAAAGATGACAAATAGACAAGTAGAGATGGGGTAGAATGCTTGTCCGCCAAAAGTTGATCACTGTTTAGGGGACTGGCCGCGATAGGCTAAAAGATAGGCTCACTAATCTACCGCTACTGTCTGGATACTTGGGATGGGTCGCACCTACCGCACCATTGGCATTAACCTCAAGGCCATGCCTCTGGGGGAAAGCGATCGCCTGCTCAGTGTCTTTAGTCGCGATCGCGGGCTGCTGAAGTTAGTTGCCCCCCATAGCCGCAGCTCCCGCTCGAGACTGGGGGGACGGGTGGATTTGTTTGTTGTCAATGACCTCTTTATTAGCGCCGGCCGCAATCTAGACCGCATTCTTCAAGCAGAGACAGTAGCCACATACCAAGGCCTCAATAACCACTTGATCACGCTGACCGCTGCCCAATATCTCGGTGAGGTGGTGCTCTACCAAATCCATCCCCAGCAACCCCAGCCGGATCTCTTTGATTGGCTCTGTGCCACGTTGGATCAGCTTCAGGGGGCTTCGAGTCGCGCTGCCCTGGCGCTATTGGTGCGCGGCCTGTGCGGCATCCTGCAATTGGAGGGTATTGCCCCGGAATGGTACCAGTGCCAGGAAAGTGGCTGCAAAATTGCCATCCCTACAGCGGATACCGACTGGCGATTGGGTTTTAGTTTTGCCAGTGGCGGCGTTTTCACGATCAGGGCGGATCAGACAGTGGGGAATGGGTCTCTTGGTGGTGCGGGGGGCGATCGCCAACTGACAGCCAGTGAAGTCCGTCTGGGGCAATGGCTTGCGATGCCCACCACGCAATTCTTAGCACGGGAGGAATTCCTCGCCCAAGCCGAGGCTTATCC
>NZ_JACOMP010000004.1:0-7169 GCF_014466085.1 Thermosynechococcus sp. OHK43 | reverse complement strand
TCTAGGGGGGCTTGAAAGAAATCCGCTAGGGTTTCGGTGGTGAGATCATCGGGGGTGGGGCCAAGGCCACCGGTAAAGATGAGGAGGCGGGCGCGATCGCAGGCAATGGCCACCACTTTTTTAATGCGAGTCGGATTGTCGCCAACCACCGTTTGGTAGTAGTGGGGAATACCCAAGCTCGCCAGTTGCTGGGCCAAAAATTGGGCATTACTGTTGAGAATCTCCCCCAGCAGCAATTCTGTCCCTACGCAAATAATTTCTGCACTTATTGTTTCAGTCATTTTCGCTGCTGCGCACCCGTTGCCACACATACCACGAGGCAAAGCCCATCAGAAGAGACGCTGCCACGGCATAGCCCCATCCTCCCGGCAAACCCGCCAAAGCTAAAGCAAGACTGCCCACCCACAGGGTCAAGCAGTAAATAAAGAGCACTGTCACCCGCTGCGAAAGTCCTGCCTTGAGAAGGCGATGGTGCAAGTGTCTCTTATCCGGTGCAAAGGGAGATTGCCCCCGCCGCAGCCGGCTGAAAACCACCGTTGAGGTATCCACAATGGGCACCGCTAGAATCAATAGGGGCAGGAGAATCGCCACCGCGGTGTAGGCCTTAACAAGGCCAATGATCCCCAAGCCAGCAAGGGTAAAGCCCATGAAGTAGGCACCGCCATCGCCCATGAAAATTTGGGCTGGATTGAAGTTATAGCGCAGAAATCCCAAGGCCCCCCCTGCCAGGGCTGCGGCCAATAGTCCCGCCTCCGGCTCCCCCATGAGCATACACACAAAAAACATTGCCAGGGCAGCAATGCCGGATACCCCTGCCGCTAGCCCATCCACCCCATCAATAAAGTTAATGGCATTGGCAATGCCGACAAGCCAGACGGTGGTGAGGGGCAAACTCAGCCAACCTAAGTCCACGGTGCCGACAAAGGGCACAGTGATAATGCGAATTTTGACGCCCACTGCCCAAACAATTGCCGCCACAAGAAATTGCAGGGCAAGGCGCAGGAGCGCCGGCAAAGTCAATAGATCATCAGCGAGGCCAATGAGAAAAAAGGCCACCCCTCCTAAGGTCACCCCCCAAATTTCATACTCCGCCGGCTGCGGCAGAACACCAAACCCCCCCGCATTCCAAACAATCAGCAGCCCCACTAGATTGCCCAAAAAGATAGAGACGCCTCCCAAGCGCACCATGGGACGGTTATGAATCTTACGTTCATTGGGGTGATCCACAAACCCTGCTTTATGTCCAAGGTCATTGACAAGGGGGGTGACCAAGAGGACAACGGCAATGGCAGCAAGGAAGGCAATCAGGTGGTACAGCATCTGCTCAGGGTATTGGCAGCATCCCCTCTTAGGCTAGCACTGGTTGCGGCAATTGCAAGTGGGGATAGAGGGGAAATTTAGCGCAGAGGGCAGCCACCCGGTCGCGGCAGCGATTTTTGATGGCTTCATCCTCTGGGGCATGCAGGCGATCGCTAATGATGTCAGCCACTTCTGCAAACTCGACTTCTGTGAAGCCACGGGTTGTCAAGGCTGGCGTTCCCAAACGCAGACCACTGGTCACAAAAGGAGAGGCAGGGTCAAAGGGAATGGTGTTTTTGTTGGTGGTGATGTTGATTTCCCCCATCAGGCGATCGGCCTCTTTGCCTGTTAGATTCACCGATCGCAGGTCAATGAGCATCAAATGGTTATCGGTGCCCCCAGAGACAAGGCGCAGTTGCCGCGCTTGCAGCCCCGCAGCGAGGGCTTGGGCATTGCGGATCACTTGCCCAGAATAGGCTTTGAATTCTGGTTTGAGAGCCTCACCAAAAGCCACGGCCTTAGCGGCAATAACGTGCTCCAGTGGCCCCCCTTGGGTACCGGGAAAGACCGCTTTATCCAACTTTTTGCCCAACTCTTCATCACGGGTAAGAATCAGGCCGCCGCGAGGACCGCGCAGGGTTTTGTGGGTGGTGGTTGTCACGACATCGCAGAGGGGTACGGGATTGGGATGGTAACCACTGGCTACTAAACCGGCAATGTGGGCAATATCGGCCATGAGGTAGGCCCCCACTTCATCGGCAATTTGGCGAAACTCAGCAAAGGGAATAATGCGAGGATAGGCGGAATAGCCACAGATAATTAGCTTAGGACGGTGCTGCCGTGCTAAATCCCGCACCTGATCCATATCGAGGCGTTCCGTTTCAGGATGAACACCGTAGTGAACGACGTTAAACCATTTACCGGAAACGTTGACGGGAGAACCGTGGGTTAGATGGCCACCATGGGACAAATCCATCCCCATAATCGTGTCGCCGGGATTGAGCAGTGCCAAAAAGACGGCAAAATTGGCTTGGGCACCGGAGTGAGGCTGAACGTTGGCATGGGCAGCACCAAAGAGTTCCTTGGCGCGATCGATGGCCAGTTGCTCCACTTCATCCACAAATTCGCAGCCACCGTAGTAGCGTTTGCCCGGCAATCCCTCGGCATATTTATTGGTGAGAACCGTCCCTTGAGCGGCCATCACCGCAGGGGAAGTAAAGTTTTCGCTGGCAATTAGTTCGAGGTGTTGCTGCTGCCGCTGGACTTCCCGCTGTACCATTTCAGCAACCAACGGATCCGTTTGCGCAAGCCAATCAATATGGGTCATTTTATTGTCAGTGTGAAGGAAGATGAACTGCTTTACTATCTTATCGCGGTCACACCTTTAATTCCTCCTTAGGGCACGCAGATAGTTTTCCAGGGGGGTATTCCAGGTTCTCCTCAGGGGCTAAAAGCGTGCCCTAGCTAACTTGAACATTCCAGAGGCGAGAGGTTTCGAGGCGATCCAGCCACGTTTCGTAGAATGCTCGATTGGCGGCTTGCTCTTGGGGGTCGGTGGTTGTCCAGGGATAGGGAGCTAGGGCAGTGATTGCTGCTGTGGTGACGCAAAACATTGATTTTTGGAAGGTTTGGCAAATTTTTACTCGCAGATCATCTTCACCTCGGCCTTGGCAACGATAGAACGCCAAAAGATAGGAGGGGAGATAGTGGCGCATATCCTGCATTAGCAGCGTGGGGGGAATACCAGCCGCGCCTGTGGGAATGGGATCTGCAAACAGGGCGCCATAGCCAAACTCCGCTGGATCGCGGGAAATTTGCTGGGCTTGGGCATTGAAGGAAATGAGGCCAAAGAAGGGGGTGCCCCGTATAAACACAGCTTCGACATAGGGAATCGCTGTGTCTGGCAAAAAGGTGAGTCCAGCACTGGCGGGGAGAATCTCGTAGGTCTGGCCGTGGAGCTTGACGCGATAGGTAATGGGGCGATTGGCAGCGGCAATCAGACCGGCCCGAATGTGATCTACCACATCGGGAATGCTGCGAATCTCGCCCGCATCATAGCGATCGCTCAAGGTGAGAAAGATGGGATACATTACTGTCCAAAACTGCCCCAAGCCACTGTAGTAGCAGAGCATCCGCACCGTTTCCAGCAAAAACTCTGGAAAAAGCCGATTCACCAGTTGCATTAGGGGGTTGCCCCGCAGCTTGGCGGCGATCGCCTTGCCGGCTAATTGCCGAAATTCTGCCGAATCGAGGAAGGCATCAAGACCGCCACCCCCATGCCACATCATGGCACGCATACAGTACTCAGCATATTCATAGTTAATGCGGTCGTGCCACCAGTGGCGCAGCAGCTTGGGAATGGTAATCTCGCCATTGAAGTATTTGAAAAAGGGAAAGAGAACAAGAAACTGCCGCTCACTAATGTCGCAGAGATTTTCTGCATAGGCCTTGAGCACTACCCCATAGCTTTTGAGGATGCCCACCACTTCCATTACATGGGTTGGTGTATCCGGTAACAGGGCTTGACCGTGGAGCAACCGCTCTAGGATGGCGGTACGCAGTTCTTGATGTAGGGAGGTTGGAGTAACGGTAGTCAGGGTCATGGTGTGGGCAGCGTAGCAACAGCAGTAACAAGAAGGCTAACCGTGGTTTTACTCCAATGGATCAACCAGTTGGGAACAACCCCTAAGATCAAAATTAGCGCGGCTAATAGGAGGCTCGGGAGGCGATCGCCCCAAGCAACGGGCGGCAAATCTGTCAACTCATTGGGCAGACGACCAAAAAAGACGCGGTTCACCAGCAGAAGAAAATACACCGACGTTAAGCCCGTACCCACCATACATAGGAGCGTTTGCCCTGGGAAGGCGGGAAAACTACTGCGGAAGATCAGGAACTCCGCCACAAAGCCCACCATGCCGGGGATACCACCACTGGCCATGACCCCAACAATCATCAGACTACCAATCAGGGGCAGCCCCCGCTCAGGGTTCAGCAATCCCCGCAGTACCTCAATGTTGCGGCTGCCGGTTTTTTCATAGACAACCCCCACCAGCAAAAAGAGAAGCGCAGAAATTAGCCCGTGGCTCATCATTTGGGCAATAGCGGCCAACATGCTCAAGGGTGTGGCAGTGGCAGTGGCTAAGAGGACAAACCCCATATGGCCAATGGAACTGTAGGCCACCATTTTTTTCATATCGGTTTGGGAGATCGCCATCAGAGAACCGTAGAGAACACTGACCACCGCCCAAGTGGCCAACCCAGGCGCCAAGACCTGCCATGCCTGCGGGAATAACTGCACCCCAAAGCGCACTAACCCATAGGTCCCTAGTTTCAGGAGCACCCCTGCCAGCAGCACAGAAACGGGAGTGGAGGCTTCGACGTGGGCATCGGGTAGCCAAGTATGGAAGGGCACTAGGGGAATCTTGATGCCAAAGCCCACTAAAATCAGCCCCAGCAGAACAAGTTGTGAGCTTAGGGGCAAGAGGGTGGATAATTGGGCGTCAAAGTCAAAGGAGGGGGCATGGGCTAACCACACTAGCCCCAGAAATCCAGCCAAGAGCAGAACCCCCGAAATGGCCGTGTAAATTAGAAACTTGGTGGCCGCATAACTTCGCCGCGCCCCACCCCAAATGGCAATCAAAAGATAGAGGGGAATCAACTCCAATTCATAGAAGAGGAAAAACAGCAGCAAATTATCGGCCAAAAAGGCGCCACTGACACCCGCATTCAACAGCAGTACCAGTGGGTAATACAACCGAGGACGGGGCAAGTGGACAGAAGTGGCCAATAGGGCAATCAGCGTCAGGAAATTATTTAAGACCAATAGGGGCAGCGACAGGCCATCCACGCTCAGGCGATAGCTCAAGCCCAGTGGCTCTAGCCAAGGAACTACCTCGGTTAATTGCGGTGCTGCATTGCTGGGATCAAATAGACGGGCGATCCCGAGACTGACCACCAGGGCGATCGCCATCACCACAGCGGCTAAACTGCGGTACGTCCGCCCCAAACTCCCAGCGGGCAGCAGGCTGAGGGCAAGGGCACCCAACAGGGGCACCCAGAGGAGGAAACTCAACAGCGGCATTACAGCAGTAGCCACGCGATCGCCCCCCCAAGAATCGCCACACCAATAAACACCAGCAGTAAGTAGGCTTGGGATTGACCGCTGGCACTGTATTTCAGCAATTCACCCCCAACGAGGGACGCTGCACCCGTTGTATTCACGATCCGATCCACAATGTGGCGGTCTACCCAAGTGCTCAACTGCGAGAGCGATCGCACTGCCCAGACCACGGTATAGCGATACAACTCCTCAATGTAAAAATCGTAGGCCAGCAGATCCTGCACAAAGCGCAATGGTACCTTGATGGGGCGCGTCCAACTGCGTTTGAGGTTAACAAAGCCGCCCAAAAGAATACCCGCCAACCCCGAGACCACAAGCAGAGCCACAATTGTCCAATCCATAGTCTCTGGTAACAACTGCACCCGCTGCAAGATAAAAGGCACCAGCATATTCAAAATACTCAAAGTCACCATCGGCACTGCCAGAGGCCAAGGCACTTCAGGGGCACGGCGGGTTTTGGGTTGAGCAGGCCCGAGGAAGACCAGGCGAAAGACACGGGTGAGGTTCACAGCCGTCAGCACATTGACGACTAAAATCAAACCCACCAACCAAGGCATTGTTTGCCAGTAGTAGCTAATGCCGCGATAAAACGACCAAAAGGCCCCCAAGGGCAGACAGCCAATCAGGGATAGACCGCCGATAACAAAGGCCGAACTCGTGGCCGGCATCCGTTCGCCTAACCCCCCCAATTCTGTCAAATCCTGAGAGTTGGTGGTCATAATCACACTGCCAATACTCATAAACAGCAGTGCCTTAGCGATCGCATGGGTAAGCAATACAAACAGGGCGAAATCTGTCCAATTCGTGCCGACCCCAATAAACACCAGTCCCAGATAGGCACTCGTTGAGTGGGACAGTGCCCGTTTAATGTCAATTTGGGCAATCGAGACCAGGGATTCACTGATGGCGGTGACTGCCCCGATCGCAATCAAGGCAATGTTTGCCCCTGGGCAGGCTACCAGAATCGGCTGTAGCTTAATCAGAATATAGGCTCCCGCAGCCACCACTACCGAGTTCCGCATAATGGAGGCGGGGTTGGGTCCTTCCATAGCTTCATCGAGCCACAGATGCAAAGGTACTTGAGCACATTTACCAGTGGGCCCCGCAATCAAGGCTAGGCCCAGTAAAAAGCCCCAACCTTCTGGCAAATTCACCTGCTCTGCCCATTCATAGAGATTGGGAAAATCATAACTCCCCGCCAGGCTGCCAACCGCCACCACCCCCATCAGCAGGAGAATATCCCCCACCCGTTTGGTGAGAAAGGCATCCCTTGCTGCTTTGACCACAAGGGGCTGAGCATACCAGAAGCCAATCAGTAAATAGGTAGAGAGGGTCAGCATCTCCAACAGGCCATAGCTCAGGAGCAGCGAGTCACTAATTGCAATGCCACTGAGAGCCGCCTCAAAAAAGCCCATTAAGGCAAAGAAGCGGGCCATGCCCCAGTCCTTTTCGAGATAACCCAAGGCAAAAATCTGGGCGAGGATACTCAGACCTGTCACCAATTCCATGGCACTTGTGGAGACACTGTTGATGAGTAATGAAAATGAGAGATCGAGTCCCGGCGCCTGTAGCCAATGCCAAACAATCGTTGCGGTGGCACCACTGCGAGTTTGTTGCAATAGGAAAAACCCATGCACAAAAGCAACAACCGTCATCAGTAAATTGAAATAGGCTGCGGGTCGCGGCCCTGTGCGCCGCACATAACCGCTGGCCCAAGGCAAGGTCAGGGCTGCCCCCACCAAGCCATAAC
>NZ_JACOMP010000086.1:0-6253 GCF_014466085.1 Thermosynechococcus sp. OHK43 | reverse complement strand
CACATCCATATTCACAATTTCCATAATTTTCCAGTCAATGTCTAGGGCGTGCTCGACAATGCCACCACTGAGAACATGAATCTGGGGGTGCTGAATTTTGGTGGCCATATTTTTGGGGTAACCGCCATCAATCATCAGGGAGGGACGCTTTAACTGCTCAATGCTCAGCTCAACTCCCTTGGGCATACTGGCCACCCAAACCACAATATCGGCAAGGGGCAGCGCCTCCATCAAGTCAAGGATTTTCCCCCGTCCCAATTCCGCCTGTAGCTCCAGCAGGCGATCGCGATTCCGTGCGACCAGTAAGAGATCTGGCACATCCAAACAGGTATTCAACCAACGGCAGACGGCACTACCAATATCCCCCGTAGCTCCACAAACAGCCACGGTGGCCTGCCGCAAATCAATTCCCACTTGGGGCGCCGCCTGCTCAATTTGTTGGCAGATGATATAGGCGGTGTGGGTATTCCCCGTTGTAAAGCGGCGAAAGTCCAGCTCAACGTTGCGAACGTGGGAGATTTTCTCTAGATCAAAGTTCTCAAAGATGATTGAGGAGAAGCCCCCCAAGGCCGTAATGTCAATGTTGTGCTTTTGGGCATGGGCCATGGCGTTAATGATTTTGCGAGTCGCTGCCTTCACCCGCTGGTTGGCCAGCATCTCTGGTAAAAAGCAGGACTCAACGTATTTGCCATAGATGGTCTTGCCCGTTATGCTCGTCACCGTAATCTCATCGACGATCTGCGGCGGTGCCATACACCAAAACTCCAAGCCTTGATCGGCATATTCGGGGTAACCCAACTGCTGGGCAACGGCTTGGGCGTGCTCCAGATTCGTCAGATGACCAATTAATCCAAACATACAAGCGTGCGGTGACTGAAATGTAACGATATATTAAGTCACCATTATGCCGCAGTTAGGCCATAAACCGACATCTTCATAATTTCGCGGGTGGTAAAGCCGATATTTTCTAGGGCACCGCTGTACTGAATCATGAAGTCTTCCACAAGGGCATCTTTTTCCATGCCGAGCACTTTGGCATCGGCTTCCACTTGGTTGAGCATTTTCCAGACCAAGGGTAGATTGGCGCGATTGGCTTCTTCGAGCTCCGCTTTGACGCTTTCAAAGTTTTCCTTGAGCCAGATTTCACCAAAGTTGAGGTGGCTATATTCGTCCTTAACAACACCCTCAGTAATTTTACGGGCAAAGGGATCCGCCATTGGGATGTAGATGTTGTAGGCGGCGATCGCAAAGCATTCAATGATCAAAGCTTGAATCAGAAGACAAGTGGCAATTTTTCCCTCCGCCAGGGCTGCTTGAAAGTTACCGTGCAATTTTTCAAAGAACGCTTTGGCAAATCCCATATCTGGCGTTACATTCAGGTTGCGACCACAGGCCTCAAACCCCTTTTTGTGGCGGGCTTCCATCTTGGCAAGGCGGGTGAGTTCCTCTTGGTGTTGGGGCAGCAGCTTGGCTAAATCAATATAGTTATCGCAAGCTTTCTGTTCGCCTTCAATGACAATGGCGTTGATGCGGCTGTAGGCATCCTTGTAGCGATCGCTATGGTAGTCCAAGTCAGGTGTGGCGGTAGCCGTTGTCATTGCGAACTCTCCTAGACACAAATTTATTAGAGGTGATGAGGTAGGAAGCCTTCCCCTATCATACCGCAGCAGCGATCTCCTGACGAGGGGTAGCGTACCAGAGATTTTCGAGTTCCTGAATAGGCGAATCTCTATGCACTGATACCCCTAAAAGCTCCCCATATTGCTTGGGGATGGGATTTCTGGCAACGGTTGAGGAGGGGCCACCGACCGAATAGGGCCATTGTAGTCAATACGAATCATTGGATTGCTTGGGTCGGGGTTCACCGTGACAATACTTTCAATGGTTGGTGGCTCCGCGGGTGGCCCCCCTCGAAAACGAAAGGTAAACGTCCCATCACCATTATCCACGTAGGGGGATTGACTTGCAGGCCCAAACATGGATGCTTCAGCGCGGTAGCGACTCAACCCGCCATTTGCCCGCTCTGCCGCCTGTCGTGCCCAATTCCGTGCTCGCTGTAGGACTGGATTATCCACCCCAAAGGGATTGAAGTTTTCCCGTGGCGGTGGCTCTGTCTGTGCTAGCACTGGAGCTACAACTGTCAATGTGCAGGCTAGCCCTAGGCTGAATTTTATGGAGCGCAAGGACATCAACGAAAACTCCTGCTCCTAAACTTTACTTGGCCAGAACGTAGTCCTTAGGGTACGAGCAACTGAATCTTTCAGTGCCAAGACCAGTCAAGACCTTGCCCTAAAATAGGGGAGGCATCAAAGATGGATGCGACCTTCTCCCATAGTACCTCTGAGGTTTTGGGTTAGGTGTTGGGGTGGCTGCCAGCCCTGTGAAAAGAGCCGTAGTAGAGCAGCTCCTAATAGACGGATGCCTCGCCCCTGTTGATACAATGGGTAAGATGATAGGCTAAAAAGATTGCATGAGTTAAACGCACTGCGGTGCGCAATCCACAGTCTAGAGGGCATAACCTGAGTCAAGCTATGAGTGATCAAACCGTAACCAACCCCGCTGCTGAAGCCCAAGAAGGGGAAATTACCCCTGACGCCGTTGAGAATGCGGTTGGGAATGTTGAGAATCCCGCAGAAGCCACCACGGGCGAAGAGGGTCAAGCATCTGAGGCAACCTCTGCGGATGCAGCGGACTTGCTAGAGAAAGTTGCTGCCCTTGAAGCTGCCAAGGCTAGTCTTTCGCAGATGGTGGAGGAGCGCAATAGCCAATATATGCGCCTTGCCGCTGACTTTGAGAACTTCCGCAAACGCACGCAGCGGGAAAAAGAGGAGCTAGAGCTACAGATTAAGTGCAGTGTCATTGCTGATTTACTGCCTGTGGTGGATAGCTTTGAGCTAGCCCGCACCCACATTCAAACGGAAACAGAGGCGGAAGAAAAAATTCACCGCAGCTATCAGGGGGTTTACAAGCAACTGGTGGAGTGCCTGAAGCGCATTGGCGTTTCGGCGATGCAGGCCAAAGGCAAGCCCTTTGATCCCAACCTCCACGAGGCTGTGCTGCGGGAGGCAACCAATGAACATCCCGAAGGCACAGTAATTGAAGAACTCAAACGGGGGTATATGCTGGGCGATCGCGTGTTGCGCCATGCCATGGTTAAAGTGGCCGCTCCCCCTGAAGAGGGTAGTGCTGATAACACAAATCCCACCAATGATGTGACCGACGTATAGGGGCGCCTCAAGGGAATGCCACGCCGCTACTACATTACCACCTTTGGCTGCCAAATGAATAAAGCCGACTCCGAGCGCATGGCCGGGGTCTTGGAGGCGATGGGCCTAGAATTGGCCGCCGAACCGGATGAGGCCGATGTGTTGCTCTACAACACCTGCACAATTCGGGACAACGCTGAGCAAAAGCTCTATTCCTACCTAGGGCGGCAGGCTAAGCGCAAGCATCAAGACCCCAACCTAACGCTGATTGTCGCTGGTTGTGTCGCTCAACAGGAGGGGGAGCAACTGCTGCGGCGAGTTCCTGAAGTGGATCTGGTGATGGGGCCACAGTATGCCAATCGCCTGGGTGAGCTGCTTGAGCAGGTGTGGAATGGCAGCCAAGTGGTGGCCACAGAGCCGCTGCAGATTGTTGAGGACATTACCAAACCCCGGCGCGATAGTACGGTTACCGCTTGGGTTAACGTGATTTATGGCTGTAATGAACGCTGTACCTACTGTGTAGTGCCGGGGGTACGGGGACAAGAGCAATCCCGCCGCCCCGAGGCAATCCGCGCTGAAATTGAGGAGCTGGCAGCTCAAGGCTATAAAGAAGTGACACTCCTTGGGCAAAACATTGATGCCTACGGTCGTGATTTGCCGGGAATTACTCCAGAGGGCCGGCGACAGCACACGTTTACCGATTTGCTTTATTACATCCATGATGTTCCTGGGATTGAACGGATTCGCTTTGCCACCAGTCATCCCCGTTATTTTACGGAGCGATTGATTCGGGCTTGTGCCGAGCTGCCCAAGGTGTGTAAGCATTTCCACATTCCCTTTCAGTCGGGAGATAACGAGATTCTCAAGGCAATGGCACGGGGCTATACTCGCGAGCGCTATTTACAGATCATTGAAACGATTCGCCGCTATATGCCGGATGCTGCCATTAGTGCGGATGCCATTGTTGGTTTTCCCGGTGAAACAGAAGAACAATTCCAGCGCACCCTCGATCTGGTGGCGGTGGTGGGGTTTGACCAACTGAATACGGCGGCCTATTCGCCGCGACCCAATACACCAGCGGCCACGTGGCAGAATCAAGTGCCAGAAGAAATTAAAGAGGATCGCCTCCAACGGCTGAATCATTTAGTGGCTAAGATTGCTGGCGATCGCTCCCAACGCTATCTCGGACGGGAAGAAGTAGTGCTGGTGGAGGGGGTGAATCCCAAGGATTCGCAGCAAGTCTATGGCCGCACCGATGGTAACCGCCTCACGTACCTACCTGGCGATATTGAGACCCTACGGGGACAACTGGTGCGTGTCCGCATTACCGCGGCGCGAGCTTTTAGCCTCAGTGGCGTGCCCCTTGCAGACTACTCCTTAGTTTGCTGATTCAGGGGGTTCTAGATCGCGCAAATCACTTGATCACGGCAGAGGGTGGGATCTACGTAGGGCAGCATCGGCTTGTCACCAACGTAAATCCCCAATCCTTGAGCTGTGCGAATCAAGAAGCTATTTGGATCCACATGGCGCGGGGATTTAGCAACAACATCGGCAATGGGCACCGTCACCACTTGCCCCGCCTGCCACGCCACCATGCGGCCAAACGTCCCTTGAGCCGCCAAATCTACAGCGGTATTGCCCATGCCTGCTGCCAGCAGTCGATCCATGGCCATCGGGGCGCCCCCCCGCTGAATGTGCCCCAACACCGAAACCCGTAGCTCAATGGGGATGGGACTGTACTGGGCAATTTTATCGGCAATATACTGGCCAATACTGCAATGACGAGGATGGTTGGCGTCTTCCTCTAGTTCCTTGGAGCCTTCAGCAACGACGATGAGGGCAAACTTGCGTCCCCAGCGATCGCGCAACTTCTGGAGGTGTTGGCAAATGCCTTCAATGGAGTAGGGAATTTCTGGAATCAGGATAATGTCAGCGCCTCCGGCAATGCCCGAATACAGAGCCAAGTGACCAGCGGTGCGCCCCATCACTTCCACTACAAAAACACGATCATGGCTAGCGGCGGTGGAGGTAATTCGACTCAGAGCTTCGACAACAGTGTTGACAGCGGTATCAAAGCCAATGGCGCGATCGGTCAAGGCGACATCGTTATCAATGGTTTTCGGCACTGCAAGAAAATTCCAGTTTCCCTTTTGCGCCAGTTGATGCAAAATTTTCAGGCTGCCATCGCCACAAATGGCAATGAGGGCATCCAAGCCCAATTCATAGTACCCGGCAATCACTTCATCGGCATGGCCAAGGGTATCGCCCTTATTAATTGCCCCGAGAATGGTTCCCCCCATGTTGAGCAGTACATCCATGCCCCCGAGGCCTTCTGCATTGAGGGGGATCGCCTTCCGCTCAATTAGCCCCTGAGTGGCGTGGAGAATGCCAAGAACCTCCCAACCGTAACTTAAGGTGGCATGGGCAACAATGGCACGGATAGCTGTATTTAGACCTGGGCAATCTCCGCCACTGGTGAACACACCAAGTCGTTTGCGGCTGGTACTCATGAATATTGGCTCCCTATGTCAACGGTTATGACCTCAAAGCCTGCCTCTGCGCCCAACAAGGGCAACGTCAACATCCTAGCGAAGGTGAATCGCCCTTGACTGCTCGAGTTAAGAGCTTGCAACATGCTCAGGAATTGTTGAATTTGCCGGAGGGGAATCTCTGATTTAGGGGATCGGCTAAACTATATGGTCTATGGACATTCCTCCCCTACACCCCGACACAATTGAGGCTGTGCGGCAAGCGGTCAACATTGTTGATCTGGTGGCCGAGCACGTTGTCCTACGCAAGCGCGGCCAAGAATATGTTGGCTGTTGTCCGTTTCATGAGGAGAAAACCCCCAGTTTTACGGTCAGCCCCCTAAAGGGTTTTTACTACTGTTTTGGCTGTGGTGCCGGCGGCAATGCAATTCAGTTCCTGATGGAACTGCAAAAGCGCTCCTTTACTGAGGTGGTGCTCGACCTTGCCCAACGCCATCAGATTCCAGTGCGCACCCTCGATAGTGAGCAAAAACAAGCACTACAGGCGCGGCTGTCCCT
>NZ_JACOMP010000085.1:0-3867 GCF_014466085.1 Thermosynechococcus sp. OHK43 | reverse complement strand
CAACAGCAGTAAGCGTGGGAATGTGGGTTGGACAGCAGGATTCTCTACATCCGTCAGTACCTGCCAGGCAAAGTGATTCTGTGCCAGTTGCAGTTGGACCGCCTGTCGGGCTTGATTGAGCATCTCTAAGGAGAGATTGGCCCTCCGAATCTGATTTTGAAGGCGCTCAATGGCGGGGAGTTGGCCACTCAGTTGTTGTAATTGTTGGGCAATTGCCGCTTGGGGAGCAGCCAGCTCAGCATCATAGCGCCGCTGGTTTTCGTACTCAATCCACGCCGTAATGTAGTTAGTAATGAGCGTTTGTGAGACTGTTCCCTGAAAGCCTAGGGCAGTGGGGTTATTCACTGGATATTGCTCACCAATCACTTGGCGGGCGATCGCCTGCAATTGCTCTAGTAAAACTCGGCGCTGTTCCTCTAGGGCTTGGATGATGGGTGTTCCTTCCCGAAAAATGGCTAAATTCCTGGCAATTTCTTGATCCAGCTCTTGAATGCGTGCCAGTTGCTGCTGATAAGCCGGAGAAGTACTCAAATTTGCTGCCGCTAGGGCTTCGGCGGGGGTCATCTTGAGTTGTTCTTGGAACCCTTGAAAACGACCGTAGGCTTCCACGGCCTTAAGGCGAGCGGCTTGGCGCAGGCTATGGATTTGGCGATACTGTTCCGTTAAAAAGCGCAGTTGCTCTGAGGGTTGCAGGCTGGTGCCTTGGGTTTCGCTGGCTTGGAGTTGCCGCTGTAGCTGCTCTAATTCTGCCAGGTGCTGATTGATGTCGTTGTCGAGTTGCTTTAGGGTGCGATTGAGTTGTTCTTGGCGATCGCGCTGACTGTAGTCAACAAATGCTTCGGCAACAGCCTTTAACACTGCGGTCACGATTTCTGGCTGGCGATCGCGATAGGCCACCTCTAGTACTTTTGTTTCTGTCGGGGCTTGCCCTGTTGCTGAACTAACCACTGGTTGAATTTCCAGATGCTCAGCTAAGACCCGTGTGGTCAAATGGGGGTACTGCTGTTGCAGTTTTTGGGCAATGGGCGCCAGTACTTTGTCACTTTCCAAAACAACAATCTGTGATCCCACATCTGTTTGCGGGAAGGGGGTGGGCAAACGGTCTGCGGGGAGCGTCCCCATAATGCCCTCCCGTGGTGGTGGCATTGGCGGAGTTTGTGGCTCACTCACGGGTTCCATCAAGAGGCGAAAGGAGGCCTTGTACATTTCGGGGTGCCAGAGAACATACCCACCCATGACCAAGAATGAGAACAAAACCGTACCTGAGAACAGTCGCCATCGTCGCCGACAGCGATCGCCAAAGTTCTGCACTCCACCCTTGGTTTGCCTCTTGGTGGTGCTGATGAACCCCGATAGATGGCGCTGGCGATCAACGACCCGTAAATTGGGTACCTTTTGTGGGAGTGACATCAGTCGTACACCATGCTTAATCAAATACGTTAACTAAGTTGAGGAACACTCCTAAGGTTCCTAATGCACCAATAGGACGCAAGGCATTCCCAATGGCATCCCCCACCTGCGTTAGCCCTGACCGTTCCACCACAATCACATCCCCCTCTTGCAATACAGGATTGTTGTTGGCATTGGGTTGGGCTGCCAAGCTAAAGGGAATCCGTCGCCGACTAACCGTGCCATCGCGATTGAGCCGCACCAGTGTCACCCTAGACATATTGGCACGTTGCACATTGAAGCCGCCCGCTGCCCCAATGCCCTGAGTGAGGGTGGCATTCGCTGGTACTTCGACCAAGCCCGGTCGCAATACTTCACCCACAACCTGCACCCGAATCACCTGCGGCGAAAAGGTGGCAGAGGCGACGCGAATCGCTTCAGCCGCATTCACTTCCTTTGCCTTGGGCACCACAATCACATCATCACTGCGCAGGGTAATATCTTGACTGGCATCCCCCGACTGAATCATCTCCCAAAGATTAATTTTCGTGACTGCCGTTTGGCCATTCCCCAGTTGGCGACGGATCTCAATGCTGCGAATATCGGCCTCTTGCGTAATTCCACCGCTTTGAGCAAGGACTTGGCTCAGGCGAGGCCATGTTAGGCCACCGGAAAGAAGGCCGATACCAGCGGCAGAAGCTGATACAGAAGTAAAAGGAACAACATAGGATCCTGGACGGCTCACCTCACCCGCCACCAAAATCTTCATGGGGCGCGGCGTCTGCAATGTAACCGTTACTGCGGGAAAGCGCATGACTTGACTGTAAGCGTTGAGGATCACCTGCTCCGCTTGAGGTAGGGTTAAGCCACCCACGATCACTCGCCCTGCCAACGGTAGAGTGACTGAACCATCCAGATTAACCGTGAATTGTCGCTGATTAGTAACACTTGGTGGAAGGTTAACCACTTCAATAAAAAGCACGTCCCCCGCACCCAAGAGGTAATCCTGAAGGGGGTTAGTGCTGGTGAAACTGTAGGAGCTTGGGCTGAGGGGCCTTGGTTGAGCAGTAGCCAAGGGGGGTGTCAGAAGTGTCGCCCCAAGGGTGAGTCCACTAGCAGCAATCGCTAGCAGGATGGCCGTCTTTTGTCGCCTTGGCCCGGATCGATACCCCATCGTTGCTTCTCCCCACTGACTTCCCAATTTTCCAGGTAACCTACACCATTGTCCCCTGTTCTACCATACGTGTTTAACCTCCGTGATGGATGGCAGGATTGCCGCCCTAGTCTGAGAAAAGGGCTTAAAATGGGAGGGAATACTGCATCCCCAGTATGTCATGCCAGATCAACCGCTCATTTGTCTAGAGAACATTTCCAAGGTTTACGGCCAAGGGGAAACCGAAGTGCACGCCCTTAGGGATGTGAATTTGCAAATTCAGCGGGGAGAGTACTGTGCCATTATGGGGGCGTCGGGGTCAGGGAAGTCCACAATGATGAATATTATTGGCTGTTTGGATCGCCCGACCTCTGGCCGCTACTTTCTCGATGGCCAAGATGTGGCCTATCTCAGTGATGATGAACTGGCCCATATCCGCAATGCCAAGATTGGCTTTGTCTTTCAACAGTTTTACTTACTAGGGCAGCTAACGGCACTGGAAAATGTGATGCTGCCTATGGTCTATGCCCAAGTGCCTCCTAAGGAACGACGCGATCGCGCGATTGCTGCCTTGGAACAGGTAGGCTTAGGGCACCGCCTTGAGAATCGTCCCAATCAACTCTCGGGCGGACAGCAACAACGGGTGGCGATCGCCCGCGCCATTGTCAATCAGCCGTTGCTGCTGCTAGCCGATGAACCCACCGGTGCCCTCGATAGCCACACCACTGCGGAAATCCTGGCTATTTTTGGTCAACTCAATGCCGCCGGCATGACCGTAATTATGGTGACCCATGAACCCGATGTGGCAGCGGTCACCCACCGCATTATCCAGTTTCGCGACGGTCAAATTCGTTGCGATCGCCCCAATATCCCTAGCCCACTGGCGGCAGCTGCTTTATCTTAGGAAGGGGAATAGCGGAGAAAAAAGTAAAAATCATGGCAAAAGCAGTTTGGAAAGGTGCGACCTTGGCCGAGAGCGATCGCTACGAAGTGGTCGAGGGCAATGTTTACTTTCCGCCAGAAGCCCTCAATCAGGCCTATTTTCAGCCCAGCGATACCCACACCGTTTGTGGTTGGAAAGGCACAGCCAGCTACTACCCCATTGTTGTCAATGGCGAAGTGAATCGCGATGCGGCCTGGTACTACCCCGATCCCAAGCCTGCGGCAGCCAATATCAAGGGCTATGTGGCCTTTTGGCGAGGGGTGCAGGTGACGCGCTAAGGGGAGGAATTCCCGCACGGTTGAGAATTTCAGGAATCAAATCCTCACGGCGCACCGCCATTAAGTGCACCCCCTGACACAACTCCCGTGCTTGTTGGACTTGT
>NZ_JACOMP010000084.1:0-5776 GCF_014466085.1 Thermosynechococcus sp. OHK43 | reverse complement strand
CTTGGTGGGTGAGCGGGTATTGCTGACCCTAGGGGTCAAGCATTTAGCGGCCTTTGCGCCCCTTCAGGGGCAGGCGACCCTCTTTGCGCGGATTCTGCCCACGGTGACAGCCTTAGAAACTGCCTTGGCGGTGGGGTTCGATCGCCAGCGGTTAGTTGCCATTTTCCCCCCTGTGTCGCGGGAGCTAGAGCGTGCCCTCTGGCAACAGTGGCAAATTACAACGGTGGTCACCAAGGCCTCGGGTACCGCGAGTGAGCAGATCAAGCAAACCCTTGCCCAGGAACTGCAGGTGAAGCTGATTACACTGCAACGTCCGCCCATGGTTTATCCCCGGCAAACGAGCGATCGCGCTGGCATCGAGGCCTTTTTGCAAGAACTTTTGCAAGAACTGTCTCGTTCCTAGACAAAGCGATCAGTCACCGCCCCCAGGCTACTCGAAGACACTAGTTTGGCATATTTGGCCAACACACCACGGGTATAGCGAGGGGCAGGGGGCTGCCATTTAGCCCGCCGCGCCGCCAGTTCTTCCTCACTGACATTGAGTTGTAGGAGCCGCCGATGGGCATCAATGGTAATCGAGTCTCCCTCCTCCACAAGGGCGATCGTCCCACCAACTGCCGCTTCCGGCGCCACATGACCGACGACCATGCCATAGGTGCCTCCCGAAAAGCGACCATCGGTAATGAGGCCAACACTATCCCCTAAACCCGCGCCAATAATGGCAGAGGTGGGAGCCAGCATTTCCCGCATCCCCGGACCACCGACGGGGCCTTCATAGCGAATGACAATGACATCGCCGGGGTTGATCTTGCCCGCCAGAATGGCGTCAAGGCAGGCTTCCTCGGAGTCAAAGACGCGGGCAGGCCCGGTAATTTGGGGATTTTTCACCCCGGAGATTTTGGCCACAGCACCCTCGCTGGCTAAATTGCCCTTGAGAATGGCCAGGTGACCCGTGGCATACAAAGGTTGATCAAAAGGACGAATCACATCTTGGTTGGGGTCGGGGGTATCGGGCACATCCCGCAGCCGCTCGGCAATGGTTTCTCCAGTAATCGTTAGGCAATCCCCGTGGAGCAATCCGGCATTGAGGAGCATTTTCATGACTTGGGGAATGCCCCCTGCCCGATGTAGATCCGCAGTGACGTATTTACCCGAGGGCTTGAGGTCGCAGAGGACAGGCACCCGCTGGCGAATGGTTTCAAAATCATCAATGGTCAAGGGGACCTCGGCACTGTGGGCGATCGCCAGAAAATGCAGCACTGCATTTGTGGATCCCCCCACAGCCATAATCACACTGATGGCATTTTCAATGGATTTGCGGGTAATAATGTCACGGGGGCGGATATTTTTGCGGATTGCCTCCACTAGCACCTTGCCCGCCAACTCAGTACTGTCAGCTTTTTCGGCATCCTCCGCCGTCATCGTTGAGGAATACATTAAACTCATGCCCATTGCCTCAAAAGCCGAGGACATTGTATTTGCTGTGAACATTCCGCCACAGGAACCTGCCCCCGGACAGGCATGGTGTTCAATGGCATGGAGCGTTGCTTCATCCATTTTGCCGGCACTAAACTGACCCACGGCTTCAAAGGCGCTGACAACCGTAAGGTCTTGACCCTGCCAATGACCGGGCTTAATCGTACCCCCATAGACAAAAATGGCCGGAATGTTCATCCGTGCCATGGCAATCATCGCGCCGGGCATATTCTTGTCACAGCCACCGATCGCCAGCACCCCATCCATACTTTGGGCATTACAGACAGTCTCAATCGAATCAGCAATCACATCCCGCGAGACCAAGGAGTATTTCATCCCTTCAGTGCCCATGGAAATACCATCGCTGACCGTAATTGTGCCAAACAACTGCGGCATCCCTCCCGCGGCACGAATTCCTGCTTCGGCGCGACTGGCAAGGGCAGCAATCCCCATATTGCAGGGAGTAATTGTGCTGTGGGCACTGGCCACCCCAACTATGGGCTTGTTAAAATCCTCGTCGCCAAAACCCACAGCTCGCAGCATGGCTCGGTTGGGGGTGCGTTGAATGCCTTCTGTAATGATGCGACTGCGCCAATTTTCTGCCATAGTGTTCTCGCGATCGGCCTAAACGTCAATAAAGCATTTTTCTATTTTCTCTCACCTGTGGGCGATCGCTCTATGGGCCAAGCCAAATAAAACACTAAAGCAGCAAACAAACCGAGACCGGAAAGATACTTCACACTGTTGGGAATCAGCGGATTGGGCGACCAAAAGCCCTCAATCATAGCCGCAATCACCAGCAGTGGCACAATTCCAAACATGAGTTGCGCCGCCAAGGCACCATTGCGTTTTAAGGCCCTAAGGCGAGGGTAGCGCCCTGGCAAGAGAATTGCCTGCCCCAGCAACAGACCGGCCGCCCCCGCCAAAAAAATCGCGGGCAACTCTAAGGCACCATGGGGACTGACAAACGCCCAAAAGGGATACGCTAGGTTGTTTTGCGCCACAAGGGCAGCGATCCCCCCAATGTGCAGACCGTTGTTCCAAAGGATGTAGAGGGTTCCCAGGCCGCCCAGGATGCCTCCCGCGACCATTGCCAAAGCCACACTCAGGTTATTCGTCAGAATGGCACTGGAGGCCAAGGGCTCAATCCCCACAATTGATCCCATCCACAGCTTGCCCTCCTTTTCCACGACGGAGAGGATGTCTGGGGGCACCAGCAGTTCCAAAAACTGGCGATCGCGCCACCCATACCACCAAGCGATCGCGGCGGCCACCAGAAACACCCCCAAGGCCAAGGCCGTATAGACCCATGTTTGCTGCACAACCGCCGGGAAGCCCCGCTGCAAAAAACACCACACCTTGCGCCCATCGTGGGAGTGCTGACCCTGATAGATCTGACTGTAGCTTCGCAAGGTGAGACCCTGCAAATAGTTGACAATGCCACTGCCTAGGCGGCGAGTTTTTGCCCGCGCCAAATCAGCACTGACAAGGCGGTACAACTGACTGAGGCGGCGAATTTCCGCTGCTGACCAGCCCTGAATTCCCTCAATTTCGGCACGGTTGAGCAGTTGTTCTAGCTCTAGCCACTGGGGCTCCTGCCGGATTAGCCAGCGTTCAACATTCATCGGGATCGGATGCCTCTTGAACTAGCCCCAAAAAGGACTCTAGACGCCTACGGGGAATGTAGGGCCAGCCGCCATTGGTTTCAATATCCCGCAGCAGTTTATAGAGGGCTTGGCGATTGGTGGGCAACGCTGCCTGAAACTGATTGTCACAAATTTCACGGTGCAATTGCTCTAAAAGTCGCAGCAGTGCCAACAGATCATGGACATTTCCATTGGCTTGGGCCGCTGCCATACGGATACGTTCAGCCAGGGCATTGAGGTCGGTGGTGGTCAACGGAGAGGGCGAGGAAATCATTTTTTCTATAGAGGTTTTTGAACTAAGAATAACGATGTTTTAGCACAGTTGCTACGATCGTGTTAGCAAAGAAAGAGGTTTTTGACAATGTTGCGGACCCATGTCGCCCTTGTGGGGGCAGCCACCTTGAGCCTAGGTCTAGCGATCGCTCCCCCGGCCTTTGCAGAACAGGAGGTGGAAGTTGCTCGCGACAGTAAGGGCTATGTTTACACCGTTGATATGCATTCCCGTCGGTTCTATACCAATCAAAATGGCATTGTCCAAGTAGATTTTCACCTCTCGACCCGTGGAGATGACTATTGGCACCCGGCAACCGCCTCCTGCGACCCCTACGATGTGAAAAGTGAGTACTACGGTTGGGAGTGGGACGGTAGCCAAAGTTATCCTCCGGGCACAATCGGCGGTGACATTGCCCGGGCGGTTTGCCATAATTAGTCGGGGCTTGCAGCGCCGATGGCTTGGGCCAGCTCGGCGGGGGCAAAAACCCCCTTCTCGGTGATAATGCCGCTAATGAGGGAAGCCGGTGTAACATCAAAGGCCGGATTGTAGAAATCCACCCCCGCAGGCGTAATACGGCTAAACCCCACCTGATAAATTTCTTGGGGATGCCGCTCCTCAATGGGAATTGCGGCCCCAGTGGCAATGTTGGTGTCAATTGTCGAAAGGGGCGCGGCAACAAAGAAAGGAATGCTGTGGGCCCGGGCGGCCAGGGCAACGCTGTAGGTGCCAATTTTGTTGGCGGTATCTCCATTCAGGGCAATGCGATCCGCCCCTACCACCACCGCATCAATCATCCCCCGCTGCATACAGTGGGCGGCCATGGTATCAGCAATCAGAGTGACAGGAATGCCCTCTTGGACACATTCCCAAGCAGTTAATTTGGCTCCCTGAAGCCGGGGCCGGGTTTCATCGGCATAGACCCGCTCTAAGCGACCCGCCGCCCAAGCGGCACGAACCACCCCTAAGGCTGTTCCATAGCCTGCTGTCGCTAGGGCCCCCGCATTGCAGTGGGTAAGGAGGCGCAATTTCTCGGGAGTTGTTGGCAGAACCTTAAGGCCGTTTTCACCAATGGCTTGACAGGCTTGCACATCTTCCTGGGCAATGGTTTGTGCAGTTTCAAGGAGGTGTTGCTGAAGTTCCCCAAGGGTGGCTGTGGGCTGTTGGGCTGCTCCTAGCATGCGATCAATGGCCCAAAATAAATTCACTGCCGTCGGCCGGGTTTGGCGCAATTCCGAAGCAATATTCTCAAGGTGGGCTAAGAAGCCCTCGCGATCGCTGCCCCTGTATTCCCGCGCTCCCAAAACCATGCCAAACGCTGCTGCCACACCAATTGCTGGTGCGCCCCGGACAATCATCGTCCGAATGGCGGTGGCCATCTCCGCTGCGGTGGTGATGTCCTTGAGTTCATACTGTTCTGGCAAGCGGGTTTGATCAATTAATTGCACGCGATCGCCCGCCCACACCACAGGAAAGATGGTTCCGACATTTGCTGTGACAGCCACAACAGCCTCCGTAGGTGCATCTAAATTGACTACTCATCATCGCCTAGGGTAAAAATTCATTTTAACCATTAGCCCGCGGCAACCAATCAACCCCTAGGCAAAGGTCAGTTCACCATTGACCTCGAGGCGGGTAAATGGGTTGGGAATTAGAAACTGCTCCCCCAAGGCCTCCGCCACACTGGGGGTAATCCAGCCGAGTTGCTTCAACAGTTGAATGGCAACGGCGTATTTGGCACGCTGGGCACCGTCACTGACCTTGATGGCTAATCCCATGCCTTCCCCCACACGCCCCACACATTGAATCCCCTCAGCCCCAGACTTACTGAGAATTTCCCCCTCCGTGAGGCGCATCAGCTCACTATCAAAGGCACCGGGGCCTGCAACAAAATCAGGGTGGTGGGTCATGGCACGAACCACGCGCTCCATTGCCCAGTCATTGCCAGAGGCGAGTTGGCCATAAAGGGTAGCCATCTGCACCAGTTGCATTAAGTAGGTGGGCGCCCCACAGTCGTCGTGGGCACAGATAAACTCGGCGGCGGGCATCTTCAGCAGTTCCGCCACCTTGGCGAGGATGAGCGTTTGAACGGGGTGATTTTTGTGGAGATAGCTTGCCAATGGCCAATTGCGCCGTTGACAAACCGCTAGCATCCCCGCGTGTTTACCCGAACAGTTGTGCTGAAGTGCCCCTTGGCGACCGGGGGGAACGGGACATTGCAAGGCGGTGGGATCCACATCGGCACGCCAAAGGATGTTAAAGACTTGGCGCACTTGCTCAATACGACCTTGGTGGGAGCTGCAGATAATCGCAAGGTCGCGATCGCTCAAATCAAACCGCTCCATTGTTCCCGTTGTCGTCACTGCCAAGGCTTGAAAGGGCT
>NZ_JACOMP010000083.1:0-10960 GCF_014466085.1 Thermosynechococcus sp. OHK43 | reverse complement strand
CCGTGGCAACGTCCCCTGCCCCTCTCCCCACCGCCCCCCCTGCTACTGCTCCGGTGGTGGCTAAGGAGGATTTGGTGCCCCTGACAACGCTGCAAAATGCCGTTGTGCGCAATATGGTGGCCAGCCTGGGCATTCCCGATTTCCACGTCGCCTACACGATCACAACCGATGCCTTGGATCGGCTGTATCAGCAAATTAAGTCCAAAGGGGTGACAATGACGGTGCTCCTTGCCAAGGCGATCGCCCTGACATTGCAAAAACACCCAATTATGAATGCCTACTACACAGAGCAGGGGATTCAATACCGTCGTGATATTAACATTGCTGTTGCGGTGGCGATGCCGGGGGGTGGTCTGATTACACCGGTGCTAAAGAACGCCGATCAAATTGACATCTACAGCCTCTCGCGTACTTGGAAAGACTTGGTGGAACGGGCACGCGCCAAGCAACTGCAACCCGATGAGTACAGCACGGGCACCTTTAGCCTCTCGAACCTCGGCATGTTTGGAGTTGACTTCTTTGATGCCATTCTCACGCCCGGTCAAGGGGCGATTATGGCGGTGGGGGCGTCGCGTCCGACGGTGGTTGCCACAGAGGATGGCCTGCTGGGGGTAAAACGGCAGATGAAGGTGAATATTACCTGTGATCACCGGGTGATCTATGGTGCTGATGCAGCTGCCTTCCTTCAGGATTTGGCAAAACTGATTGAAACTAATCCCCAAGCATTGACGCTCTAAACAGTGACTGCCCTGCTGGAAATCAGGGATCTTCATTTTGGCTATGGAACAACCCCCTCACTGCTCCAAGGGATTGATCTGAGGGTGACGGGGGGCGATCGCTTTGGCATCATTGGTGACAATGGTTCTGGCAAAACCACACTCCTCCTTCTCTGTGCTGCTGTTCTCAAGCCACAGCGGGGAACGATTACCTGCTTGGGGCAGTCAGTGGTGGCTGGACAGTTTCAACCCGCAGTGGGCGTCGTGCTGCAGCACCCAGCGGATCAGTTAATTGGGACTACTGTGGCTGAGGATGTCGCCTTTGGCCCTGAGAATTTAGGTTGTTCAACCCTAGAAGTGCAGCAGCGAGTGTATCAAGCCTTGGCGATGACCGGAACTTTGCATTTGGCCAATCGCGTGCCCCATCAACTGTCGGGGGGAGAACAACGCATGGTGGCGATCGCCGGCATTTTGGCCATGCAGCCCAAGCTAATCCTCTACGATGAACCCACTGCCTTTTTAGACCAACGGAGTTGCCGCACCTTGATTGAGTTTCTGCAAACCAATGCCACTCCCGGTCTAGTTGTCAGCCATGACCTTGCGTTTTTACGCGCCGTCTGTACGCAGATTTTTCTCCTTGAGTCAGGACATCTGTGTCCCCTAGGGTTGTAGCCCATGCTGCGTCGTCGTGTTTGGTTGTTGTTCATTCTCTTCTGTTGGAGTTTGTGTTGGGCGATTGGGCCCGTACAAGCACAAAACCCAAGGTTCATTCGTGGGGTTTGGCTGACCAAGAATGATTTCCCAATCCTGCGCGATCGCCCGCGGTTGGTGGCAGCCCTCAATGATCTACAGCGACTAAACTTCAACACCCTTTACCCCGTTGTCTGGAATTCCGGCTATGTCAGTTTCCCCAGTACTACCGCCAAGAATTTGGGAATTCAGACCTTTGTGCTGCGGGGAATCCAAGACTACGAGATTCTCGCCGAACTCACCCAGCAGGCGCACTGCCGTAATCTCTTAGTCATTCCCTGGTTTGAATTTGGCTTTATGGTGCCAGAAACCTCAGAACTCGCCCTTGCCCATCCGGACTGGCTCACCCAGGCTATCAATGGTCAGACCACTCGCTTAACAGCGGCCGGGGAAGTGGCTTGGATGAATCCCTTTCATCCACAAGTACAAGAATTTCTCACCAATATTGTCCTTGAGGTACTGCGGCAATACCCGGTGGATGGTGTGCAGTTTGATGATCACTTCAGCCTGCCCGTGGAGTTTGGCTACGATGACTACACCCGTGCCCTCTATCAGCAGGAAACCCAAAAGCCCGTTCCCGACAATCCCCGTGATCCGGACTGGATGCGCTGGCGTGCTGACAAACTCACTGCCTTTGTGCAAACGTTGCGGCAGCGAGTAAAGCAGGAATTTCCCAATGCCATTTTTTCCCTCTCACCGACCACATTGCCAACCGCCTACCAAACGTTTCTCCAAGATTGGCCGCGGTGGGTCGCCCTCGGACTCCTCGATGAAGTAATTGTGCAAGTGTATCGCTACCATCTCTCCAGCTTTGTGCAACAGTTGACGCAGCCGGAGATACGCCAGGCCCAAGCTAAAGTTCCCACTGCCGTTGGTGTCCTCACGGGGCTACGTACCAACCCTGTGCCGATGGCCCTAGTGGATGCCAAGGTAGAGGCTGCCCTGCGAGCCGGGTTAGGAGTGTCCTTTTTCTCCTTTGAAACCCTGTGGGAACGGGGTCCGGATCCCCGCGATCACCGCCAAAGTCGGCTCCTCTTTCATTTTCGCCAGCCCCTGCCACGGCGGCTCTTTAACCAAACTTGTCCAAGGACCTAGAGCTTGCTGCCACACTCTGGACAAAAGCGATGGGTTGAAATGGTCTTGGCTCCACAATTGGCACAGTAGACCAGTTCAGCAGCCTTTTCAAGAACCTTGGCTTCCGGCAGACCAAGCATTTGAGAGTTAGGCTTGCCGGGGGCAACCATCGGGTAGCAGTTTTCATCGCGGGTGACATGGGCATCCAGCAGCACTGGCCCATCGTAGGCCAAAACCTCTTGGACAATGGCATCCAAATGCTGGCGATCGCTCACCCGTAACCCCTTAACCCCATAGGCCTCCGCCAATTTCACAAAATCGGGCATCCCCTTGGCCATATTGGAATGGGAATAACGCTCCTCGTAAAAGGCCTGCTGCCATTGCCGCACCATTCCTTGCCAAAAGTTATTAATAATGACAGTCTTGACAGCAATACCGTACTGAGCCAGGGTGGCCAGCTCTTGGGAATTCATCTGGAAACTGGCATCGCCACTAATACAAATCACCTGTTGATCGGGCAAGGCCACTTTGACTCCCATAGCCGCAGGCATACCAAAACCCATTGTGCCCAAGCCAGCACTAGAGATCCAACGCCGAGGGCCATTTTTCAGGAATTGTGCTGCCCACATCTGGTGCTGACCCACATCAGTGGTGTAATAGGCATCGGGGGCGTGACGGCCAAAAGCCACAATTACCTCCTGCGGCGAGAGTTCACCACTGGGTTCGGGAACAATGAGGGGATAATCCTGTTTCCAGATATTGATACGCTCTAACCAGGCTTGGGTCTGAGGTTCAACAGCTTGACCACTGTCTTCAATGTGCTTGAGAAGCTGCTGGAGCACTGGTTTGACGCTGCCAACGATCGGCACATCAGGTACACGGTTTTTGCCCACCTCAGCAGGATCAATGTCAATGTGAATGACCTTAGCGCGGGAGGCAAATTCATCCAGCTTACCAGTCACGCGATCGTCAAAGCGTGCCCCCACAGCAATTAGCAGATCACATTCACTGACGGCAAAGTTGGCATAGGCGGTGCCATGCATCCCCAACATACCCACAGAGAGGGGATGGGACTCAGGAAAGGCCCCCTTCCCCATGAGTGTTGTGGTCACCGGAATCTCGAAGAGCTCGGCTAACTTGAGTACCTCCTCGTGAGCACCCGCTGTAATTGCCCCGCCCCCCACATAAAGCAAAGGTCGCTTGGCCTCACGAATCAATTGGACCGCTTGGGCAATTTGACGGGCATTGCCGCGAATCGTGGGGCGATAGCCCCGCAGCTTGACCTGCCCCGGCTCGACCGGCTCATACTCACAGACCTCTAACCCCACGTCCTTGGGAATATCCACAAGCACAGGCCCAGGCCGACCAGTGGTGGCAATGTAAATGGCCTCAGCAATGATCCGTGCCATGTCCTTGGCTGCACGCACTACGTACGAGTGCTTAACAATGGGCAGCGTAATGCCAAAAATATCTGTTTCCTGAAAAGCATCCGTGCCAATGGCAGAGCGAGGTACCTGACCCGTGATCACCAGTAGCGGAATTGAATCCATGTGGGCTGTGGCAATGCCTGTCACTAAGTTCGTCGCCCCTGGTCCCGAAGTAGCAAAACACACCCCCACTTGACCTGTGGCACGAGCGTAGCCGTCAGCGGCATGGGCTGCCCCCTGTTCGTGGCGCACCAGAATGTGCTGAATGATGCCCTTGGACTCAGCACGGTAAAGTTCATCATAGATGGGTAAAATGGCTCCACCGGGATATCCAAAAATATGCTTAACACCGTGACGGCATAGGGTATCAATCAGAATGTATGCTCCAGTTGCTTGCACAGGCCGACCTCGTCAGGCAGTGGTGGTAGATATTTTTAAATTCTAATTTTTCAATGAGGGTCTCGGCAAGAGCGCAACGGCTTGAAAGCATTGAATTCTTGGCCTTCAACTCCTCAATGCTTAACATATCTTTGCAATTAGTCCCTGCCTTTTTTGGCGGCAAGAACAGCGTTTATTTAAGTATTTAAGTTCACTTAGCTAGGCAAAATGCGCATTAAAGTTTGGCCATACTCAATTGGTTCAGCATTTTGCACCAGAATTTCCACCACTTGGCCATTGACTTCGGCTTCAATTTCGTTCATCAGCTTCATGGCTTCAATGATGCAAACCACTTGGCCTTTTTTGACTGTGTCACCCACTTCAACAAAGGGGGGTTCATCGGGAGCAGGGGCACGATAAAAGGTTCCGACCATTGGCGCCACAATATCTATGGTTTTGCGATTGGCAGGGGGTGGCGTTGGTTCCGGATCGGGGGTAACGGCTGGAGGGGGCGCAGGTGTGGGTGTGAGGGTTGATGCCGGAGCTGGAGCCACAACCACAGGGGTGCTGCCACTGATCTGCTCACGCTTGCGGAGTTGAAGTTCTAGTTCGCCACTCTTGAGGTTGAGTTCGGTGACGCTGGTTTGGTCAAACATTAGTAGCAGTTCGCGTACTTGGTTGAGGTCAAGCTCCACACCCATTACTCCTATTCGCGGCCAAGATACGTATCTGAGCGAGTGTCAATGCGAATCCGTTCGCCTACGGAGATAAATAACGGTACCATGACTTGGGCACCGGTTTCGACAATGGCGGGTTTTGATCCACCGGTGGCGGTATCTCCTTTAACTCCCGGATCGGTTTGCACCACTTCTAAAACAACGGAGTTGGGTAGCTCCACCTCAAGGACTTGCTCACCCCATTTGACGATATTGACCTCCATGCCTTCCTTGAGATACTTGGCGCGATCGCCCACTTGTGCAGGGGTGAGGCGAGCTTCCTCATAGCTTTCCATGTCCATAAAGACATAGTCTTCGCCATCTTTGTAAGTATGCTGCATGGTGCGTTTTTCAAGGGTGGCTTGGGGAACAGTCTCGCCGGCGCGGAAGGTGCGCTCAATCACGTTGCCCGTTTGCACATTCTTTAACTTTGTCCGCACAAAGGCAGAACCCTTACCGGGTTTGACGTGCAAAAATTCGACGACTCGCCAGACAGCACCATCTAGCTCAATACTTACACCGGGGCGAAAATCATTACTGGAAATCATGTCCTACCGTGCAGTTCACCAAGCTATTATTGTATCCCTGAGCGCTGCCGTTCCTAACCCTGTTGAGCAGATTTCCCTAGAGCAGGATCCATTGGCACCCCTTGGAATTCCCAAAGGGCGATCGCTCCTGTCAATGCTACACTGAAAATCAATGTGAATGATACGCCAAGGACAGTAACAATGGCTGCAACCCTTGAATTGAGTCAAGAAAACGTCGAAAAAGTCCTTGATGAACTCCGCCCCTATTTGATGGCCGATGGCGGCAATGTCGAGCTGGTGGAAATTGAGGGGCCTGTGGTACGGCTGCGGTTGCAGGGTGCCTGTGGTTCCTGCCCCAGCTCAACCATGACGCTGCGCATGGGCATTGAGCGCAAGTTGAAGGAATCCATTCCAGAGATTGCTGAAGTCCAGCAGGTTCCCTAAGTTACTGGCTGCTGGGGAGAGATAGAAAATGGCGATCGCCATCGAGTTAACCCCAGAGCAGATTGATCGTCTGGACTTATCTCCCCTACAACAAGTACTTAACCCCCTGACTGCAGAGCAGCTTCTGGATTACCACCAAGCACTGCGTTTTACGATTGATTATCCGCGGCCAGTGGATGAGCCTGATCTGGAACTTTCGGAATTGGCGCCCGTGCGCCTTTGGTTCATTCGTGCCGATGTATCCTACCCGTGGCTGCCCTACTTACTGGATTGGTCAGCGGGTGAACTGGTGCGTTATGGGGCGATGCTGGTGCCCCACGAATTTCATCCGCAGCAGGGGATTATCTTCAACCCGCAAGCCCTTGATATTTTTGTGATGACCAAGGTGTTTACCCTTTGGCAATGGCTACGGGGCCAGGGCTATCCTGCCATTGAAAAAATTAAAGGCATGGCGGCGATGTTTGGCTATGAGCTGGATAGTGAGCTCTTTACGCTGCTCCAATAAGTCATGGGAAAAACGGTCACAGCCCTAGGCGTTGATTTTGGGACCTCGGGGGCACGGGCGATCGCCATCGATCCTGAGGGCAATGTTCTGGCTACTGCCCGTCGGCCGCTACACCAACCCGATCAACCCCAAGAATGGGCAGCAACATTGTGGGCGTTGATTTTAGATATTCCAAGCGCTATCCGTCAGCAAATTCAGCGGATTGCAATTGATGGAACCTCGAGCACTGTTTTCCTCTGTGATGCTCAGGGGCAGCCCTCCTCGCCCGTCCTTTTGTACAACGACGATCGCGCCCAAGATTATCTTCAAAGGTTGCGGCAGATTTTAGCCACAGATCACCTTGTCCTTAGTGCCACCAGTAGTCTGGTCAAGCTGTTGTGGCTCCAGACCCACTATGCCACTGCCAATGCCTTTTTCCTACACCAAGCTGACTGGCTAGCCTTCTTACTTCACGGTCAACTGGGGATTTCCGACTGGCACAATGCCCTGAAGTTGGGCTATGACCCCGCAAAGGAAGCCTACCCCGATTGGTTCAGCCACCCCATACTTGCACCCTTGCAGTCCCTGCTGCCTAAGGTCGTTCCTCCGGGGACCGTTCTGGGAAAGGTCACAGCCACTGATCTAGGCTTCTCTCCAGAGTGTCAGGTGTGTGCGGGTACTACCGATAGCATTGCCGCGTTCTTGGCTAGTGGTGCCTCTGAGGTGGGTGAAGCCGTGACCTCCTTGGGCTCAACCCTTGTGCTGAAGCTTTTGAGTGCCTCTAGGGTAGAGGATTTGACAGCAGGCATCTATAGTCATCGCTTGGGCGATCGCTGGCTCGTGGGGGGCGCCTCCAACTGCGGTGCAGCGATTTTAGCCCAGTTTTTTAGCCCAGAGGAACTCGAACACCTCAGTGTCCAAATAGATGTCAGTCAACCCACGGGTTTGGACTACTATCCCCTACTCAAGCGGGGTGAGCGCTTTCCCATCAATGATCCTCACCTAGCGCCTCGCCTAGAACCACGCCCCGATGACCCGCGCCTCTTTTTGCAGGGCCTCCTTGAAAGTCTCAGTCGCATTGAGGCCCAAGGCTATGCCCAATTGCAGCGTTTGGGTGCCTCACCTCTGAAACAGGTCTGGACAGCGGGAGGGGGTGCCCGTAATCCAGCATGGTTAGCGCTGCGCCAGCAATACCTAGGGGTTCCGGTGGCCATTTCACCCCACACTGAGGCCGCCTATGGAACAGCGCGTCTTGCTCAACTCGGGTACAACTGCTCCTGAATTTCTAACTTCAGCCGATTGAGGATATGGCGCTGATCCAGTTGACTGAGGATTTGCTGAACAACCGTTTTTGGCCCTGCCGCCCCCCAGCCTGCGCCGTTGGCAAAATAGGTTTTGGCCACCTGTCCCATCGTATAGGAGGAAAAGCCAGCTATCCCCGCCTGGGTCATAGCCACCGATAGATAAGGGCCAAGGGAAAGGCCACCGCTCATTGGCGTAGCCAATCCCAACAGTCCCTTGAGGGAACTCAGTCCCAAATTAACGGCAAATTCCCCTAAGCTAATGCTGCCCATGGCAAGGGCAATCGTTTGGAGCAGTTCCTTGGCCCCTGCTTCTGTGAGTTCAATGTCGTAGAGGCGCGAGAGCAGTTGAATCGTCGTCAAGTCAATGACCGCACTGCTGACCATATCGAGAACGGTGACCGGGTTGAGGGCGATCGCCAGCGCCTTAGCAACAGCCCCTTTCCAAATTAGGTGGTTGGCCTCCTGATCCCGCAGTTCCAGCTTGTAGCGGGCCAATTCCTCACTCACCCTATTGGCAAAGAGCATTGAATTGAGAGCAATCAGGGCCTTGCCTTCCCGCTCTAGGACCTCCAAGATTTTCCGTTTGAGGGGTTCCACTTGGGGGGCACCGACAGTCATTTTCACCTGTAGCCGTCCTTGGCTATCCCGCTGCACCTGGGGGCACAAGGGGCGCTGCCGCCACCATCACAATTTCTGCGGGGGAGAGGAGTTCCTTGACGCGCTCATCGCGAATTTTGGCATAGATGACCTCGCGATCGGCCTCTGGATACTGATCCACTTTGTTAAAGACCAGAATCATTGGCTTGCCTGCTTGCCGCAACTCACTGAGGGCTTGGTATTCAAGACGAGTCAAGTCCCCAGCAATGACAAAGAGAATCAAATCCGCTTGGGCAGCCACCTCCCGTGCCAGTTGTTCCCGGGCGGCACCATTGACTTCATCTAACCCCGGTGTATCAATGAGGCGAATGGGATTGCCACGCTGGGCTGCAGAGATTTGCCAAAGGGCACTGGCTTCCTCTTGGGTGACACCATGAATGGGTCCAGTGGCAAAGTAGGGTTCTCCGAGCAGCGCATTGAGCAGGGAGGACTTTCCCCGCCCCACCATGCCAAAGACAGCAATTTGCACCACACCCTGGTGGAGTTTGTCGAGCATGGCTTCGAGGTCAGCGATCGCCCGGACGAGGGAAGCTTTTCCAGTGCCAGTTGCTTTGCACTCGCACAGTAATTTTTCAAGAGCACTCTTGGCCGCTGCATAGCTAAGGGCACTTTGGTAGTCTTCAAGGTCATCAATGGTCCCTTGAAGTTCCTTCAGGAGAGACTGCGCTGGCGATCGCTCTATCACAGATGCCACACTGAGGTTACAAAGACCTTACAGATATTTGCCTTTTATTGTAAGGCCAAGGACGGGACTGGTGCGATTTGAACGCACGGCCTAGCGCTTAGGAGGCGCTCGCTCTATCCGACTGAGCTACAGCCCCAAAGGGATACCTTCTATCCTAGCGAGTTTCGACGCTCCTAGGCTGCTGTCGCTACTGTTGCCCCCTGAGCTAAAGCATCAATCTCCTGAAACAAGCGCTCTAGGGGAGCATTGGGTTCTAAAAACGAGAAGAGATGTTTGTAGCGCAGCTTGCCTTCCGGATCAATGAGAAACTGGGCCGGCAGCGGTGCCCCCAGGGCTTGACCCGTGCGGTATTTGCGAAAGACTTGGCAACTGGGGTCATAGAGCAAGGGCATTTTTAGGGCCATATCCACCTTGACCTTTTCGCTTTGCTGGGCATCGGTACTGGTAACCACAAGAACGGCCACTCCCTTGCCTTGAAATGTTTCATAGTTTTCATTCAAGGTCTTGAGATAGGGGTAGCACAGTGGGCAGTATTGGTGCTCCGTGAAGATACGGGTAAACACTAGCAGCAGCGGCTGCTCTTTCCACACCTTTGAAAGGCGAACAGGGGCACTGAGCCCTACAGCGGGCAGCTCCACGTCTGGAACCAGCGCCCCCCGCTGCAGTTGATTTTGGGGCGGTACTGGCCACGCATTTTGCCAAAACCGCTCATTAAAGAGGCCACTAAAGTTGGTAGAGGTGAGGAACGGTAATTGAACAGCCATAGTTTCCTCGCGGGTGGCTCAGTAGTTGCCTAGCGATCGACGGATCCCATAATCACATCGATACTGCCCAGGATAGCCACAATATCGGCCACTTTCATCCCCTTCAGCAACTGGGGCAGCACTTGCAGGTTATTGAAATCCGGTGGACGAATCTTCCAGCGCCAAGGGAAGACGTTGTCATCTCCAATCAGGTAAATGCCCAGCTCCCCTTTGCCCGATTCAACCCGCACATAGTGCTCCCCCTTAGGAATTTTGAAGGTGGGAGACAGCTTCTTGCCAATGTACTGATAGTCAAAGCCGTTCCATTCTGATTTGGCACCCTCCAGCATCCGCTTGGCTTCTAGGTTTTCGTAGGGGCCACCGGGCAGGCCATCTAAGGCTTGACGAATGATCTTCACCGATTCGCGCATTTCCTGAATACGAACAATGTAGCGAGCAAGGCAGTCGCCTTCGGTGGCCACCGGTACATCCCAGTCAAAATCGTCATAGCACTCGTAGTGATCCACTTTGCGCAGATCCCACTTCACACCAGATGCACGCAACATCGGCCCCGATAGCCCCCAGTTAATGGCCTCCTCACGGCTAATTTTGCCCACCCCCTGTAGGCGACGCACAAAGATGGGGTTGTTGGTGATCAGGCGCTCGTACTCATCAACTTTGGGTAGGAAGTAGTCGCAAAAGTCACGGCATTTCGTTACCCAGCCATAGGTGAGGTCAGCGGCCACTCCCCCGATGCGGAAGTAGTTGTTGTTGATGAAGCGCATCCCTGTGGCGGCTTCAAAGAGATCGTAGATGTACTCCCGCTCGCGAAAGATATAGAAAAAGGGCGTCTGGGCACCGACGTCCGCCAAGAAGGGGCCTAACCACAGGAGGTGATTGGCAATGCGGTTCAACTCCAGCATGATCACGCGGATATAGCTGGCGCGTTTGGGCACGGGAATCCCCGCCAATTTTTCTGGCGCATTAACGGTGACCGCTTCGTTAAACATTCCTGCGGCGTAGTCCCAACGACTGACGTAGGGAATGAACATGAT
>NZ_JACOMP010000082.1:0-4691 GCF_014466085.1 Thermosynechococcus sp. OHK43 | reverse complement strand
TATATGGGAACAAACTATAGTCGAAAGGGTATCCAGAAGATATTGGATTCGGCACTTGAAGTTGTTGACCCAGAGCTTCGTTCTACAATACAGGTAAACGTCTACAGGTAAACGTCGAGTAATCCCCCAACAAGCTTTTTAGCCGGCCGGCCTTCGGGGGGCTGAAGCTCATGCCGTTGAGTGCCTCTACCTCTGATGCCGTAAGGCGTTGAGCACAGCACAATGCAAGTCACCTCAGTTGAGTGTTGGTTTATCCGCAGCAAAAGCACCAGGGTTCTCCTTTGCGTGAAGTCAAAAAGCGATATCATCAAGACTTGCTCTCAGCGCAAGGGACAATTATCTTTAGGGGTGACGAGTTTGCAAAGGTCTCAATGAAAGCCCAAGTGTTCCGAGGGGTAAATCAACTCAGCTACGAAGAGATTCCGATTCCTGAAATTGCTGCTGATGAAGTATTAGTGCGGGTCAGGGTGGTTGGGTTGTGCCAATCGGACATCAAGAAAATTCGCTATCCCCTCTATGAGCCGCCCCGTATTTTTGGCCATGAAACAGTGGGTGAAATTGCCGCGGTGGGCGATGCGGTGACGGGTTGGCAAGTGGGTCAGCGGGTGGTGGTCATGCACCACATCCCCTGTATGCGCTGCGCCTACTGTTTGAACGAAAACTACTCCATGTGTCATGTTTATAAAACAGTAACGACAACGGCAGGCTTTATTCCCAGTGGTGGTGGCTTCGCTGAGTATGTGAAAGTGCCGGGACACATTGTGCAGCATGGGGGACTGATTCCCATTCCCGATCATATTAGCGATGAGGAAGCCAGCTTCATTGAACCCACCAACTGTTGTCTCAAGGCAGTGAAGAAAGCGGGGATCGCTCCCGGTCAAACGGTGTTGATTACGGGAGTAGGGCCTATTGGTCTGATGTTCATTATGTTGGTGAATCTCTTTGGAGCGCGGGCGATCGCCACCGATCTCCTACCCTCGCGGATTGCTAAAGCCAAAGAAGTGGGGGCTGCTGCTGCCTTTGATGCCCGCGATCCGGATCTGAGTGCCAAGGTGCAGGCCCTGACCCAAGGCTTGGGGGTAGATGTCAGTCTCTTGGCGGTCCCCAGTGAAAAAGCCTTTTGCCAAGCCCTAGAGTGTACGCGCAAGGGGGGCAAAATCCTGTTTTTTGCGGAGTTTCCCGATGAAGTGGAGATTCCCCTCAATCCCAACATTCTCTACCGCCGTGAGATTGACCTCATGGGGAGCTACAGTTCCTCCTATCGCTTGCAGTCCCTTGCCTGCGACATCATCTTTAACCGCCGTATTGACGTCAAAACCCTCGTCAGCGATCGCTATCCCTTGGCTCAACTAGCTGAGGCAGTGGAACGGGCAGTGCATCCCACCCCGGAAACTTACAAAATCCTCATCTATCCAGAGTCCTAATGCACGCTCTATCAATTCCCACGTGGATGGTGCATATTTCCAGTGTGCTGGAGTGGATGGCAGCCATTTGGTTTGTGGCACAACTGGATCGCCGCTGTCCAGAGCAAGGATGGCGATGGTTAGCCTGGGCAATGCTACCGGCTTTAGTGAGTGCCATGTGTGCCTGTACGTGGCATTACTTTGATAATGCAGTGACACTAGCTTGGTTGGTGGATTTGCAAGCCCTGCTCACATTCTTTGGCAACTGTACCCTCTGTGGTGCAGCGGCCTGGCTCTGGTGGCGATCCCAAAGCGCGCTGTAGCCCCCTTCTGGAGGCAAACCTTAGCAAAATTAACTGAAATTGGCAGTGCCCAAGGACTTCCAGTATCCTGTAATCAGGTTCCCCTGCCATGGGGTGTAACAAATGCAACGGTCCAGTATTGAACTTTGACATAAAACAAGGAGGAATGCTTGCCCGCCAGTCTAGCCCTAAACGCCTAAACCTCTGTGGAGGCTGCGATGGAAAGTAGTGCCGAACTCACCGCCTTGTTCGTGATCACAGTTGTTCTGGGCATTGGTGCCCAAGTGGCTGCTCACTGGCTACGGCTGCCCAGTATTGTCCTGTTGTTACTGGTAGGAATTCTCTCAGGGCCAAGTGGCTTGGGATGGGTTCATCCCGAAGTGTTAGGGGAGGGCATAGAAGTTTTGGTTCCCCTCTGTGTCGCACTCATTCTTTTTGAAGGGGGGCTGAGCTTAGATCTCAGTCGTGCCGACCAAGATATTACAGGTAGCCTGTGGAAGCTAGTGACGGTGGGGGGATTGATGACGTTTGTGGCTGGGGCAATGGCTGCCCACTGGATTGGTGAGTTCCCTTGGCAACTGGCGTTTCTCTATGCCTCCCTTGTGGTGGTGACGGGACCGACGGTTGTGGGTCCCCTGTTGCGCCAAGTGGGTGTTGAGCACAAGTTGGCGGTGATTCTGGAAGGGGAAGGTGTGCTCATTGACCCCATTGGTGCCATTCTGGCGGTCGTCGTGCTGAACGTAGTGCTCAATCAAGACCTCGGCATGGGGGCGATCGCCCTTGGTATTGGTCAGCGCTTGGCTGTAGGTGCCTTGATGGGGGGCATCGGCGGCTGGTTTCTCAGCCGTTTTCTGCGTCGCGCTTGGTTTCTCGCCGACGATCTCCGCAATTTACTGGTGCTGGCGGTTCTTTGGGGCTTGTTTTGGCTCTCGGATCAACTGGTGAGCGAGTCGGGTCTGATGATGGCGGTCGTTCTCGGCTTGGTACTGCGCTGGGGTGAAGTGCCGGGGGAGCGACTGCTGCGCCGCTTTAAGGGACAATTAAGTACCCTTTCAATTTCAGTGTTGTTTGTGCTCTTGGCTGCCGATCTGTCGATCGCGGGTCTGTTGGAGCTGGGTTGGTCGGGGGTGCTCACGGTTCTGTGTTTGATGTTGATCATTCGTCCCCTCGGCGTGGTTCTGTGCACCTGGGGCAGTGATCTCAGTTGGCAACAGAAGGCCTTCCTCAGTTGGATCGCTCCGCGGGGAATTGTGGCGGCCTCGGTGGCATCGCTCTTTGCCATTACCCTGACCAATGCCGGCATGAGTGGCGGGGATGCCATTAAGGGACAAGTCTTTCTAACGATCCTGATGACGGTGTTTGGCCAAGGCTTAACAGCGCGTTGGGTGGCCACTCAACTGCATGTCCGTGCCCAAGGGGCTTCAGGGGTGATGATTGCCGGTTGTACCCCCCTCGGTAGGCTGCTGGCGCGGATTTTGCGCGATCGCGGCGAAGAGGTAGTGATGATTGATACCGATCCAGAGGCGGTGGAGCAGGCTCGCCGTGACCACCTGCCCGTCTATCTCAGCAGTGGCCTTGACTTGAATATCTTGCAGGAGGCCGGCATTACCCAGTTGGGCACCTATTTGGCGGTTACCAGTAACACAGAGGTGAATGCCGTGTTGGCACAGCGCGTCCTCGAAGAATTTCACCCGCCACGGGTCCTGGCTGCCCTTGAGCTAGAGGATTGTCCCTTGGGGTTGAGTCCAGCCTTTGCCCTACAACTGTCGATCAAAAAATGGAATCAATATATCAACACGGAGGCAGTTCGTCTTGGGGAACTGGTCATTGAGGAGGAGCGATCGCAATTGCAACGCCAGCACCTTGACGCCTTGATACGCTCTGGAAAAGTGCTTCCCCTCCTGGTGGAACGGCCAGAGGGATTGCGGGTGGTGCGAGCCAATGAAGAGTGGCAAGTGGGCGATCGCCTGATTTACCTGCTCCACAGCCCCAAACCCCACACACTGCCGGCGGCCCTTATTTCTGGCTGGCAGATGAATACCCAAGTGGAATCAGTTCTTGTCCCCAGTGAAGCCCCTACCCCCAAAGGAACCTAATCTACAGCGCTGCGTCCATAGGAATCAGCAGAGTCGCCCCTTGGCCTGTTTTCCCTGTCAAAGCCGCTGAGGGGTCAACCCTCGCAGCTAAGTCTTTAATACCGTCTTACTTGGAGAGATTTGCAATGCAGAGCCTAGCACAGCGCAGCTTGGCCCTTCTGAGCTGCGGTTTAATGAGTTCTAGTACCCTTGCCCTTCTGGCCGCTGTTCCGGCTCAAGCCCAATCCCGTTTTACCGATACCCAAGGTATTTGGGCACAGGCCTGTATTGACCACCTTGCCAATCGCAACATTATCAGCGGCTATCCCGATGGCACATTTCGCCCCTTTGCGGCAGTCACGCGGGCTGAATACGCAGCCATGCTGGGGAAGGCGTTTCCCAATGCCCCAGTGGTACGCGCCCCCGGTACGTTTAACGATGTCCCCAGCACGTTTTGGGCAGCGAGTGCGATTCAAAACGCCACCCGTACCGGCTTTTTGAGTGGCTACCCCGGCAATGTTTTTCAGCCCAATCAAAATATTCCTCGCGTTCAGGCAATTGTTGCCCTTGCCAGCGGCTTGCAGTATCCCACACCGCCTTCTGTGGAGGGGGTCTTAGCCCAGTTCAATGATGCGGCTGCGATTCCCGCCTATGGACGAGCCGGTGTAGCTGCGGCTACAGCTAAACAGGTGGTGGTCAACTATCCCAATGTGCAAGTTTTTGGCCCTAATCAACTGGCCACCCGTGCCGATATTGCGGCATTCCTTTGTCAGGCAACCCGTGCCCCCGGTGCCCAAGCCCTTGTCCCAACACAATACATTGCGGGTGCAGTCACCACTTCACCCATTGCACTGCCGGCTGGTCAACAGATTCCGGCTCGTTTTCCCGATGCAGAGCGGATTGTTCTGAGT
>NZ_JACOMP010000003.1:0-7651 GCF_014466085.1 Thermosynechococcus sp. OHK43 | reverse complement strand
TGCAGCAGAATTGTTATGAAGCCCTAACATTTGATCCCCACAAAGGGATAAACTGCGTATAAATCCCTAGGGGTGTTCGGCAATTCCCTTGACGCCCCACGAGTTTTTTGCCAAAGATCAAGGGCAAAGGATAGCTTCGTCTATCAACCCAGCAAAGGAGGCACCCATGCCAAAAGATCGCCCCCCTTTAGAAGAAATGACATTGCGGCAGTTGCGGCGAGTGGCCAGTGAACTGCAAGTATCCCGCTATAGCCGTATGCGCAAAGATCAGCTCCTCGCTGCCATCCGTGAAAAACAGGCGCAAGCCAACGGATCGACCACCACCATTTCTATCCAACCTGTCCCCTCTAGTCTGGAGTCCCAAGAAAAAGTGGAAGCCGCAAAGTTTGACCTCGGTCCTACTCAAGATGATGTTCTCTTGGCCTCAGTGGATGAAGGCCTTGGGGATTTGCCGGGTGGCTATGGTGAAAGCCGCATTGTCCTCATGCCCCGTGATCCCCAGTGGGCCTACGCCTATTGGGATGTGCCCAACGAGCACCGCGAAGAATTGCGGCGGCAAGGGGGGCAGCAACTGGCTCTACGCCTCTACGATGCCACGAATATCAACCTCGATAGCCAAATTCCCCACAGCGTTCAGGAGTACCCCTGCGATGAGTTGGCGCGGGAGTGGTATCTGCCCATCCCCGTCAGCGATCGCGACTATGTAGTGGAAATTGGTTATCGCTGTGCCGATGGCCGCTGGTTAGTTCTAGCTCGTTCTGCCCCCATTCATATTCCCCCCGCCTACCCCTCAGATTGGGTTTGGGATCAATTCATTACCGTGGATTGGGATATGGATCTGCGGGGCAAAACCCTCTTTGATCTGGGGGCACCCTTGGCAGGCACGGCCGAACCCAATCCCATTTATGAAGGCATCTTTGCCATGGCCGAAGGGGCAGAAGCGCAGCGGGTGGCGGGTTCCCTCTTTGGTTCTATGCACCAAGTCCCTGGCGCCATCTCCCAGTTGCCAGAAATGGCCATCAGTTCCTATGTCTTCCCCTCTGGAGTTGGGCTATGGGCGGTGCCGACGGTTTCGGGTCTGACAATGTCGGGCGTTGGCTTCTCAGCTTCGGCGGCTCCCATTCGTCCGCGCAAATTCTGGTTGGTGGCGGATGCTGAACTCATTGTCTATGGGGCTACGGAGCCAGATGCCACCGTCACCATTGGTGGGCGCCCCATCAAACTCAATCCCGATGGCACGTTCCGCTTCCAAATGTCCTTCCAAGATGGCCTCATCGACTTCCCGATCTTGGCAGTGGCGGCAGATGGGGAACAAAACCGCGCTATTCACATGAAGTTCACTCGCGAAACCCCCGAACGCCGCACCAATACCAAGGAAGAAGCGGTGCTGGAGTGGCTCGCCTAAGGAAGTTGATTGGCTCAGTAAATGCCTGATTAAATACCTAATTGAATACCTTTCCCTCTGCCTAATGGGTAGGGGGATTTTTTATGCACGCAAAAAGGCAAGGAGTTCGCGATTGACGAGCCCTGGCACTTCCTGTTGTGCCCAGTGGCCACAGTCAGGCAGGTATTTCAGCCGCCACGGTGCATGGATCAACGCTTCAATACCATTGGCAAGGCAGGGCTGGGCGAGGGGATCATCGGCGCCCCAGAGGATCAGGGTGGGGCTGGTAATGGCTTCCCTGTGCTGTTGCAGTAGGTGCCACCACTGTTGGGGTGAAAAAAGATGGCGATAACTTTTGAGGACAGCAGCGATCGCTCCCGCTTTTTCGAGAGCCGCCTGATAGAGTTGCACAGTTTCTGCTGAAAAGGCCGCCTTGCGGATGGAGTAGCGCTGAAAGAAATCCTGCAAAAAACTCCGCAGATTGTGCCCTAGCCAGTATTCCGCTAAGCCGGGGATGTGGCAGGCCAATAGCGGCCAGTTGCGCCAAAAATGCTCCACCTGCTGCCAGAGTTCCAGTCCCACAGGGTAGAGGTGCGGGGTATTCAAGACCGCTAAATGCTGCACCCTCTGCGGAAAGCGGGCCGCCACATGCCAAGCTATCAGGCCACCGCAATCATGGCCGACAATGTGTGCTCGTTCATAGCCCAGCTCTTGAATGAGCGCCGTAACATCTTGGCTGAGGGTATCGAGATCATAGCCATGGGCAGGCTTCTCGGAGTCATTGTAGCCCCGCAGATCTGGCACTACGACCTTGAAATGACGAGCCAGGACGGGAATTTGAAATCGCCAAGAGTACCAAAACTCTGGAAAGCCGTGCAACAAAATCACTAGATCACCGCTGCCTTGGGTGACGTAGTGCAGGCGCACTTGGTTAACGCTGAGGTACTGGTGTTGCCAACTCAGGGAAACTTCAGTCATTGAGGGTGAGGATCAAAGCAGAAGGGAAATCCAACTACTTTTAAGCTAGCACCGACAAAGAGGCAAGGGTAGCCCCGACAGGGTTAAATCGCAGTGGGGACACGGACTTCCTTGAGGAGATTGGCCAGTTCCTGCAGTTGGTTGATGGCCTCTGCCCCTTCTAGTTTCATCAGTTCGCGGTCGTCCCGCATTTCAGTCCAAGTAATTCCATAATCAGAAACCAAAAAGCGAATCAGGTGGTTGTCGGCCAAGCTGACCATAAAGGAGGCACTGTTGAGTTCACCGCCACAGGTGTAGCAGGAGGCCATGTAGCCTCGATTTTCTAGGGCGATCGCTAGGGCTTGCAGGTTCAGCACCAAGTCGCGAATAAACTGGCGGTGTTGTTCGGCTAAGCGATAAAACATAGGACAATTAACTCCAGAAAACGAGTAAATGAATAGCGCAACCCCAAGAAAAATATTAAGACAATCTTAAGAATGTGCCACCGTATACCAATTTGTAAAATCTTATGAAAAAGATGTAACAATCTAAAATTTGCTATAGGTATGAGTAGCTTTCATTTCGCTCGGATGGAACGGCAATACCCTCTAAACGCCTAGCTTGATGTCTAGTTCACCCTTGATTGCCTTTTGATTACCGTCGCAATAGCAGTCTGCCATATTTCTCAAGGGCTATGCTTTTCATTTTACTTTAAGATTCCTGTTTCTAGGGTAACCTAACCCTAAGGACACATTCTGCAAGACAATGCCAGCACCTACGATGGTTCCCGTGGCCCTTGCCATTCTCTACCAAGGCGATCGCGTTCTTATGCAGCTGCGAGATGATGATCCCCACATCCTGTATGCTGGCCACTGGGGACTTTTTGGCGGTCACCTTGAACCTGAAGAAGCACCGCTCGAGGGGGTTCAGCGGGAAGTCTATGAGGAGATTGGCTACTGCCCACCCCACTTCACCTTTTTTGGCGAGTACGGCGATCCCCAAGTACATCGCTATATTTTCACAGGCCCTTTAACCTGCGAATTGGGCACCTTAGTCCTCAATGAAGGACAGGGGATGGACTTGGTACCCTACGCCTCTGTGGTGGCTGGAGTTCACTATGCCCAAACCCTCGGGGAAGATCGCCCCTTAGGAGCCATCCACCAACGGATTCTGCTTGATTTCTTTGCTCAATTTAGGAGGGAATCAGCCCTTTAGGCCGCAAATTGTTGCAGCACCCATTCGGGGGTTCCTAGTCCTTGGACAGAGCGATCCAGATACAGCACCTGATCGCAGGTTGCTCTTACCCGCTCCAAGTGATGGGAAATTTGTAAAATCCCCCAGCCCTCACTCACCTTGAGGGTCTCCAGGAGGTCGTAAAACTGTTGCTCACCTCGGCGATCTAAGCCAGCGGGAGCTTCATCCAAAATCAGGAGACGACGGGGCTGCACCAAGCAATAGGCCAAAAGGGCGCGTTTTGTTTCGCCCCCGGAAAGGGAACTCATGGGTTGCGCCGCAAGATGCTCTAAGTTCAGGCGTTGGAGACTCTCAAAGATGGCGCGATCGCGCTGCTGTCGGTACTGCCAAGGCCACTGCCATGTCGGTTGCCCCCAGCCCAAACCCACAAATTCAGCCACTGTGATCGGAATGCGTGGATCGCACTGGAAGTTTTGTGGCAAATAAGCCACTTGTTGGCGGACATAGGGGAGTGTGCGGCGATAGGCCATGCCATACCCTAGGAGCGTCACCCGTCCCTGCTGGTAGGGAATAATTCCCAAGATGGCTTGAATCAGGCTACTTTTGCCCGCCCCATTGGGACCAACAATGGCCATATTCGTATTGGCTGCGAGGGTAAAGGAGACATTTTCCACCACCCAGCGATCGCCCCGCCGCACGGAGAGGTTTTCCACCTCCAGTAGGTATTCCTTCACAGGGGTATCCACGCCAATTCCAAAACCGCCAAGGAATAAGGGGAACGATGGGCTTGCCGTTGCGCCCCAAACGCTTCAGCAAGGTTGAGAATGTTCTGCTCCATCTTGCCCAGGAAATAGGCAGGGGTGAGATCCGCTGCAGAAGGGGCACGCTCTAGGGGATCAAACACACTCACTTTTGCCCCCGAATCCTGCGCTAAACTTTCAAAGCCCTGTTCTTGCCCCGGTTCAGTCAAGAGCGTTTTCAGGTCACTTTGCCGCACCGCCTGCATCACCCGTTGCACGTCCGCTGGTGAGGGGTTAACGGCGGGAATACCGACGAGATAGATCGCTTTCAGGTTATACCTCTCGGCAAAATAGGGGGCCACATCGTGATAGACCACAAATGTTTTGCCGGCAAAGGGAGTGAGCTTTTCCCGTGCCAGGGCATCGAGTGCTTCTAACTTTTGAATAAAGGCAGCACTATTCTTTTCATAGATGGCAGCCCCTTCAGGATCGACGGCAATCAGGCCATCACGAATATTTTTTACCTGCTGGACAGCACGCTGGGGATCCAGCCAAATGTGGGGATTGAATTCACCATGGCTATGACTGTGGCTATGGTCGTCGTGATCATGGGTGTGGTCGGGATTACCCTTTGTGTTGGCAATTGGGGTTACTCCAGCACTGGTATCAATGACTTTAAGGTCTGTATTGGCGGCATTCTTGATTAAGGGGTCGAGGAACGTTTCCAACCCAAGACCGTTTTTGACCAAGACCCTTGCCGTCCCCAAAAGCCGCACATCCTCAGGACGGGCTTGGAAGTCGTGGGCATCAACATTAGGGGGCAACAGTTGCTCGACAGTGGCGCGATCGCCCGCAACCGCTTTTGTAAAGGCAGTGATGGGTAAAAAAGTCGTCACAATCGTCAATGGCGCTTCTGTCTGTGAGGTCTCCTGCTCCTGTGGCGACTGGGCTTGGGGGGCACAACTGCCCAAAAATACCCCCAGAATTAGCAGCAGCCCCCAGCGTTTAAGGTGTGCTTGAATAGCCATAGGGAAACAGATGAATGATAACCATTCTCATGTTTACACAGGTAGCCAGGGAGAGCAAGCAAAAATATAGCTATTTTGCAAGGGAGGGATATATTGCAAAGAGAAATAGATTAGCCCTGAAGCGTCCCGGAAATCCTTAAAGAACGTGAGGAGTTGTCTCCTAGGTCAAGCAAGGTGGCAAAATCAATGAGGTCATTTATAATCTTTTAGGTCAGTCGCGCCACCCTCCATCGCTGGCGAAAACGAGACAACTGAGTGCCCAAGGTGATCCCCTTCGTCCTTGGAAACTTGATGGGGAAGCCTTAGCGGTAGGGGTTGCTGCAAACCCCGATGACCCTTTCGTCAACCATGCCCAAGAATGTGGGGTAGAAATTTCCAGGATTAATTACGCCCTCGACCAGAGGGGCAGCAGCGGAAAAAAACAGATGAGTTTCATGGAGTAATTCGGGATGAGGATGCTGGATCCTGTCCCATTCTTTATCGGGATATCTATAAAGGGGTAAGCTTTAACCTACCCCTTCACAACAGCCCATTAAAACCAATTGGCGATCGCGAGTTCCTAGCCTTCAAGATTCAAGAAGGGCAAGAGGGCCATGATCCGTGCCCGCTTAATAGCTACTGCCAGTTGCCGCTGTTGCTTGGCGGTGAGACCGGTCACCCGCCGCGGTAGGATTTTTCCCCGCTCAGTGATAAAGCGTCGCAGTAAATCCACGTCTTTGTAGTCAATGGGTTGGCCGGGGGGAATGGGGGAAATGCGTCGCCGATAAAATGCCATAGCTGTCCTCTAATTACTTGATTTCTTTGTGAACGGTGTGTTTGTTGCAGTAGCGGCAAAATTTCTTCAGTTCTAACCGCCCTGTGGTGGTGCGACGATTTTTGGTGGTGGTGTAGCGAGAGACACCGGGCGATCGCTGTGCCGGATTAGTGCGGCACTCTGTGCACTCTAGGGTGATAATGATTCTGGCGCCTTTTGCTTTAGCCATGGTCTTGCCTATCTATCCAGTGAGCCGATCTCTAATTATGGCAGATCTTTGCGGATTTTGCTGACCAATTCAATCAGCTTGCGATCGAGGGCAAAGCCGCGCCGACAGCGATACACCTTTGTGCCGCCTAGGCGATCGTGGAGCGTGCGGTGTTCTTCATCAATCCACGCCAGACTGCAGTCAACGGCTAGGGGCAGGGCCAAAATAAGGAGGGCCATACTCGGACCATAGGATTCCAAGCCCACCAATGTCAGCAGTGCCCCGATGCCAATCACCAGTTCTCGCTTGCTGAGGGAGAGCAGATCCGGTGTTCGCTGCCGCTGATCCAACAGTCGCGCATTCATCAACCAATGGCCGGGGCTTTGACCTTTATTGCGGTTGACCATTGCCACCCGCAGTAACCACCAAACGATGGCAAAGACAAACAGTTGTCCCCACTGAATCGCTGCTGCTGGTGTGATACCGACAACGCTCGTCAGCCAGATCAGGATAAAGTCAATGCTGGTGGCGATCGCCCGTCGCCAAGGCTGAGCCAGGGGTAAGGGGGGTAGATATTGACGGGAAAGTGCCATAGCAAGCACAGGGTGGCAAAAGGCCAGAGAGTGGCTAGACTAGTATAGCTTGATGCCGATTCCCTCAAAAAATCCTGCGGAGTTTGGACGGTGCAACCCGTTGATTTGACTACTCTGCGTGCTGTTTGTGCCGATCTCCAACATTGGCTACCAGCACGGCTCGAAACGGTTTACCAGCGCGATCGCCACACGATTGCCTTGGCTCTACGCACGCTGAAAAAACAGGGTTGGCTGACCCTCAGTTGGCATCCCCAAGCGGCACGCATTGCCTTTGAACCACCGCCCCCCCGCCAGCCAGACACCTTTACCTTTAGTCAGCAGCTTCATGCCCAACTCAATCGCCTTGCCCTTGTGCGGGTTGGTCTAGTCAACCCTTGGGAGCGCGTTGTGGTTTTGGAATTTGCGCCCCGCCTGCAGGAAGCAACGCAGTGGCGTCTCTATGCCGAGATCATGGGCAAGTACAGCAACGTGATACTGGTAAACGCTGAAGGGGAAATTGTTACCGCCGCCCACCAAGTCAGCCCCCAGCAGTCCCGCTTGCGGCCCATTCTCACCGGTCAGCCCTATGTGCCCCCACCCCCCCTGACAGCAGCGCTGCCCAGTAGCGAGATTCCCTTTGAGCAATGGCAACAACAGGTGAGTGTGATCCCCGGACTGCTGCGGCAGCAACTCCTGAAGGCCTATCGGGGCTTGAGTCCTGCGTTGGTACAGCAACTACTTGCCGATGCCGCTTTGCCCCCAGAGCATCGCACTACGGATCTAAGCGCTGAAGAGTGGCGGCGGCTGTTTGACC
>NZ_JACOMP010000081.1:0-13711 GCF_014466085.1 Thermosynechococcus sp. OHK43 | reverse complement strand
TGAAATTGAAGCACTGACCCAGCAACTAGATAGCATCCTCGACTATGTCAATCAACTGAGTGAACTGGATGTTACGGAGGTGCCGCCAACAACGCGAGCCATTGAGGTGAGTAATGTAACCCGTCCTGATGTGTTGGAACCTTGGCCACATCGGGAGGACTTGCTAGCGATCGCCCCCGAGCGCGAAGATGACTTTTTCCGCGTGCCCAAAATTATGTAAGGCATCAGTCTGTGCGGCGGCGTCAATCCCACCATTTGCAACTGGACTTATTTCCCTTCCTCTCGATCTTGGCCTGCACCATTGGCACCCTGATCCTATTAGTGGTGATCATCAGTGCCAGTAGCCTTGGGCGAGAACGCACTAATGTGCAAATTTTGGCACGGGAAAACGCCCAAAATGCGGAACGTACCCCTCGCTATTTAGAGTGCCGTCGCGAGGGGGTGATCATGCATCCCCAAAAAGTGCTTGTGCCCAAAGCAGACCTCGACAAGCCCACTTCCACCTTGGCAATTTTGTTGGCTAATCTACGTCGTCAGAGCGATCGCGAGTACATTATCATTGCCGTGCGCCCCGATGGCTTTGACTGCTTTGAGGAGGTGCGCTACCAAGCGGAACGAGCGGGAGTGGCCCTGGGCTACGAACCCTTTAATGCCGAGTGGGAACTGTGTGTGCCTGCTCCGGGGCGCAGCAATTGCCCCTAGGGCTTACCTAATCAAGCCGGCGGCGCTTCGATTGGGGAATTTCCCTGGGAAAAGCGCTCAAGTGCACTATCCGCTCCCTGATCCCCAGGGCACCACCAATGACTTCAGGATGGGTGAGCCCTACAGCCGTGGCTTCGCCGCGGGCCTCAAAGGTTTCTGCGGTTGCAACCACGACATTTTCTGATGGCGGTTAGTGTCCTCAAATGGTTGGAGTCTCCCTAGGGCGATCGCCAGAGCACATCGGCCATCCGACACACCTGCACCATGGCTGCCACATCATGGACGCGCACCATCGCCACCCCTTGGGCAATGGCATGGCAGCAGACTGCTGCGGTACCCCAAACTCGGTCCTTAGGATGGGGCAGGTTTAGGACATCGCCAATAAAGCGTTTGCGCGAGGGGCCAAGGAGGATTGGGTAGCCAAGGGTGTGAAATTGCGGCAATTCCCGTAAAAGGGTGAGGTTTTGGGGCGTGGTTTTCGCAAAGCCAATGCCAGGATCAATCATCAGGTGCTCAGGAGGAATGCCGCTGGCGATCGCCCGCTGGGTTTGTTCCTGAAAATAGCGAAGCAAATCGCCGATCAAATCCTCGTAGTCAGTTAATTGCTGCATGGTGGCTGGGGTTCCCCGCCGATGCATGAGGATATAGGGCACCCCCAATGCCGCTACCGTGGCCAACATCTCAGGATCCGCCTGCCCCCCTGAAACATCGTTAACAATATTGGCACCTGCTGCCACCGCTGCCTGGGCAACCACCGCATGGGTGGTATCAATGGAAATGGGAATCTGGGACTGCTGACGGATGCCCTCAATCACGGGCAGCACCCGAGCCAACTCAGCGCTAATGGGCACTTCACTAGCTCCCGGACGGGTGGACTCCCCCCCTACATCAATGACATCAACACCGGCGGCAACCATTTCTAGGGCATGGGCAACGGCACTGGCAGGATTAAAAAAGTCACCACCATCGCTAAAACTGTCGGGGGTGATATTCAAGATGCCCATAATGTAGGTGCGCTCTCCCCACACAAAGGTGCGATCGCCCACAGACCAACCCTTCATGCCTCAGTCTCTCCTTGGCGTCTGGCGTGCAACTGCAAAAGAATCTCTTGGTGGACAGCGTGGGTAATGGGATAGAGATAGGCCAAAATCATCCCCACAATGAGAAAGAAGGTTGGCAAAGGTCCAATGGCAACGCGAATTGCCAAGAGTGCCGAAGGGGGTTGCACTGGGGGTGGGGCACCGGCGACAGTAGAAATGTAACCCGCCCACTGCAAAGCCTGACCCACAAAGAACAGACCCAGGGCAAGACCAATTTTTTGCAGCAGCACCATAAAGGCATAGAAGATCCCCTCCCGCCGCTGGCCACTCTCAAGTTCGTCCAGATCAATCACATCCGGAATCATTGACCAAGGGATAAGATAAGCGGTCGCAACCCCAAAGCCCGCCAGAATTGCACAGACATATACCAGCGCTGTCTGTCCTGGCTGCAACAAAAAGAGACCGCCCTGGGCAATGATCCACAGGCTCATTCCCATGAAATACACTGCCTTCTTACCCAGGCGACGACTCACAGCACTCCAGACAAAGAGCATGATCATCGCGGTTCCTTGAACCGTCAGCGCCACTTGGGTATAGGCAGCGGCGGACATTTGCAACCAATCGCCAATAAAAAAGGGAATCAGCGAGGCAGTAATTTGCACCGCCAGCCAAGAACACAGGTAGATTCCCATTACATAAAGAAAGGGACGATTGCTAAACACCAGCCGCAGTTGCGTTTGCAGCGGTAAGGGGCGGTGCTCAGGATTGCGAATACCGCGTTCAAAGGCTTGCACCCGCTGCCGTGTTCCCCAGACACACCAATAGATGGGCAAAACAGACAAGACGGCGGCAATGCCCCCGAGGATCAAGTATTGGGCTTGGGGATCGGGAATGTTCTGGAAGACGACCTGAGCAAGGAGTAAGGAGCCAATGCTACCCCCAATGGAAAAGGCAAAGCGAAAACTATTGAGATGGGTGCGTTCGTTGTAATCTTCAGTGAGCTCTGGTGTGAGGGCAGTGTAGGGCAGGTTTACCGCCGTGTAAAACGTGTTAAACAATAGGCCAATGAGGACGTAGTAGCCAAAGAGCAACCCTTGATCCGTCGTTGGTACCCACCAGTTCAAGCAAAAACTCAAGCCAAAGGGAATCGCGGCTGCCATCATCCAGATGTGGCGGCGTCCCCACTTGCCCACGGGGGTGCGATCGCTCAGGTAGCCGATGATCGGGTCATTCATGGCATCCCAAATTTTGCCAATCATGAGCACGCTTCCCGCCAAGCCAGCATTGAGTCCAGCCACATTGGTCAAGAACACCATCAGGAAAAACACCTGTAAATTGGCAGTGATGGCAGTTCCAAGATCGCCGGCGCCAAAGGCAAGTTTTGTCCACAGGGAAAGGGGCGGACGGGCACTGGTGGCAGCGGAATTTTGGCTGAATGGGTCTGATGGCATGATGCTTTGTCCATTGGATTGTTTTTTTTAACGATTAGCCAGCAACTGCAACTGCCCATTGACTGGCCCATTGTAGAATGCGCTGCACCTGTTCAGGGGTTTTCCCTTGGCAGTAGAGGCGCAGCAGAGGTTCGGTGCCACTAAAGCGAATCAGTAGCCAACCGCCATCGGCCAGATGAAACTTGTAGCCGTCAATGGTGTCCCAATGGCTCACGGGACTCTCCAAAATCTGGGTGAAGGGATGCTCCCCTAGGAGTGCTTCTAGTTTTTGCCGCTGTGCCAAGGACGTGAGGGTGAGATCAACGCGATCGTAGGCACTGTAAAAGTTTGTTGTTACCTGCAACTGCTGATAGTATTCCCCCACGCTTAAGCCGGAGGTCACCAGGGCTTGTAATAGGTACAGTGCCGACAGGAGGGCATCCCGCTCGGGGAGATGGTGGCCATAGCCGATTCCCCCTGATTCTTCACCGCCTAAGAGGACAGCTTCGCCGGCCAGCATGCGATCGCCAATGTACTTGAAGCCAATGGGCGTTTCAATCACGGCTAAGCCATGGTGGGCTGCCACTCGTGCCACCAGATCCGAACTGCTAATGGATTTAATCACTGCCCCCCGATAGGGACTGTGCTGTGCTAAATGGTCAATCAAGATGGGAATCATTTCTTGGGCAGTGTACAGTACCCCCTCGCCATCAATGACTGCCAGGCGATCGGCATCACCGTCGAAGACTAAACATATCGTAGGAGTGGCACTGGGCTGTTGCCGCAGTTGTTCTTGGGTAGCGGCTAAATAACGGCCAATGGGTTCAGGGGCACCGCCGCCAAAGAGGGGGTCGCGATCGCGCCGAAACTCTTCTATGGGCCAATCCAACAATCGCTCCAGTCCCCCGGCGGCAACCCCATGCATGACATCGGCACAGACGCGCAGTTTACCCGTGGCGATCGCCTCACGAATGGGGCTGGGATCAACATGAGTGCGCAACGCCGCACAATAGCTGGGCCACGGATCAAAGACTTGATAGTCTGTTTTGGCCTCCCCCACGGGTGGCGGCTCCCCTTGAGCTAACTGCGCTTCAATGGCTTGGGTAACAGGTGTGGGGACTGATCCACCAAAGGCGCCCTTCACCTTCAGTCCTGCATAGATAGCGGGATTGTGACTTGCCGTAATGACCAAGCCGCCAATGGCTCCCTCTGCTTTGACAGCCCAGCTAAAGGCCGGTGTGGGTGCCGCACAGTTAGAAAGCCAAACCTCATAGCCTTGGCTTGTCAGCAATTGGGCAACGGCTGTACCAAAGTGTTCCGCTAAAAACCGGTGATCGTAACCGACAATAATTCGCGGCGTCCTGCCATCGCCATAGGTTTGGTAAAGTACTGCCGCCGCTGCCTTAGCTGCCCGCAGCAGACGGTTAAAGGTAAACTCAGCCCCAATGATGCCGCGCCAACCGTCGGTACCAAAGCGAATTGGGGCATCCTCAGGAATCAAAACTTGATCTAGGCGCAGGACAGAACCAACCATAGAGCGCAAGACCCAAAACCCCTCTGAACATATCATGCTGCGGCACAGCCCTTTTCCGAAGGAGAAAGGAGGATGATATAATTATTGCGAATTGTTAATTAGGCGATGGGCACTGCCGCTAGGTGCCTTTTGGCGATGACTGATCTCTAGTAGCCTAAACTTGCATCACTTTCAGAGAGGTATTGAACACTATGGCATTTGTACAAGAACCCCTTCCCTTTGATCCGGGTGCCCTTGAACCCTATGGAATGTCTGCAAAAACCCTTGAATTTCACTATGGCAAACACCATAAAGGCTACCTGGATAACCTCAATAAACTGACTCAAGATACGGAACTCGCTGACAAATCCCTTGAAGATGTCATTCGCATGACCTATGGCGATGCTGCCAAAGTGGGCATCTTCAACAATGCCGCTCAAGTGTGGAATCACACCTTCTTCTGGAATAGCCTCAAGCCAGGTGGCGGCGGTACTCCTACGGGTGATGTGGCTGCTCGGATCAACAGTGCTTTTGGTAGCTACGACGAATTCAAGTCCCAGTTCAAAAATGCCGCAGCGACCCAATTTGGCAGCGGTTGGGCATGGCTGGTGCTTGAAGCTGGCACACTGAAAGTGACTAAAACGCCCAATGCCGAAAACCCCTTGGTTCACGGTCAAGTGCCCCTACTGACGATTGATGTTTGGGAGCACGCCTACTATCTCGACTACCAAAACCGTCGTCCCGACTTCATTGATAACTTCCTGAACCAACTGGTGAACTGGGATTTTGTTGCTAAGAACTTGGCAGCTGCCTAAGATTCCCAGTTTTTTTCTATTTGGCTGTTACTGAATGACTTCACTGAATCCCCGTTCCAGTTGAGCGGGGTTTTTTGTTGCCAAGCAGTGATTCAGCCACAACGGTAGAATAGGGTTAAGTGAAACTTAAGAAATAAAGTAACCTTGGTTAATAAACGTTAGTTTGATGGTGGTATTCCTTTGGGCGTTGAGCAGGGAGGGGGTCCTATGGAGATCCTAGGGCATATTGCCTATGCCGCTTTTGAAAAGTACTACCGCAAAATTAGCAAACACGAGCCGGGGGTGATTCGCGATCGCGATGTTGAGGCGATTCATCAGATGCGCGTTGGTCTGCGCCGCCTGCGAACGGCTCTGGAGGTGTTTTGTAATACGGTACGTTTGCCCAAGGGGGTCTCCATTCAGCGGGTACGGGCGATCGCCGGCAGCCTCAGTCCCGTACGGGATTTGGATGTGATGATGCTGGCGCTCAAAGAGCAGTATTACCCTCACCTGCCCCGCTGTGAGCAACAACAACTGGCCAAGCTCATTAAAAAGCTCGAAAAGCAGCGGGCAGAACTGCTGCAAAAAGCGCTTCAATTGCTGCGGAGCGATCGCTATCGCAAATTGCAACAGGGTCTAGAAGAATGGCTAGCTGCCCCTCAATATCGTGAAATTGCCAACTTACCCACGGAACTGATTGCCCCAGACATTTTATTGCCCTTGGTGTGTGAGCTCCTGCTCCATCCGGGGTGGCAAGTGGCTATTGAATGGCAGGGCGATCGCCCCCTCTTTTTGGCAGTCAGTAACCCACCCCAGTGGTTACAAACGGCGGGTGAAGATCTCCACGATCTGCGCAAGCAAACCAAACGGGTACGCTACCAAATGGAACTCTTTAGCGGTGTCTATGGAGACGCCTTCAACGAACAGGTGAGTGCTTTTGCGCAGTTGCAAGAACTCCTAGGGACCCTTCACGATGGCGTTGTCCTTGATGACTTTTTCCGTACCCAACTTGGCCTCAATCTCCGTCAAGCCTCTCCTTGCCTGGCAGAAATGATTGCCCTTGAGCAAACACGCCAGTGGCAAACTTGGCGCTGTGTCCAGCAGGAATACCTCAGCCCCGAAAAACGCCATCAAGTGCGCTCGCTGCTCCTGATGCCACCAATGACAATCAGTGCCAATGGCAGCCCCCTCGATCACCCAATCATCTCCTCTGCCAACTGACAGAGGTTGGTGGGTAATGGTAACAATTGATTTTCAATTGTCCGAGGGCGATCGCCCTTGCCAGTCCGTATGCGACGATAAAAATAAAACCCCTGCCAGTCGAGGAGAGCACACAACAAATGAGCGTTATGGAGCCACAAACTTTAAGTGTTGGGCTGCGGGTCCGCGTCAAGACCCCCACCATTGTCTATCACCATCCCGATCACCGCAATGAACCTTTTGATATTCAAGGGATGGAAGGGGAAATTTGCGCTATTCTCAGCGACTGGCAAGGCCGTCCCATTAGTCCCAACTACCCGATTCAAGTGCGGTTTAGTCCCAAGTTTGTTGCCCATTTGCACCCCGATGAGCTGGCAGTGATTTAGGTACCCTCTATGCCTCCCCGTTGGCCCCGTAAGCCCGATCGTCGCGATCCGAGCTACCGCCGCTTGGACGATCGCATGAATTTTGCTGTCCATGTTGCCCTTTTTGCTGCGTTTAATTCTGGTGGCTGGTTTTGGCATCAGCTACAACCCACGGCGGTGCCTTTTATGCCGACAGTAACGCTCCTGTGGTTCACCTTGTTGGCAGGCCATGCCCTCTACGTGTTCGCGATCGCCCGTTATTAAGAACTCATCCCCCTGAGGGCGCTGATGCTGAGATAAGAGCACTTTTTCGTTAGTCTCCTATGGGCGATCGCACCATCACCTACAGTCCAGCCTTCACCCTTGTGCCGACCTATGAGTGTTTTAATCGCTGTACCTACTGTAATTTTCGTCAGGACATTGGCACGAGTGGTTGGTTGAGTTTAGAGGCGGCGGCCAAACAGTTGGCAGAGCTTGATCCGCAACAGGTACGGGAAATCCTCATTCTCAGTGGCGAAGTTGCCCCCAACAGTCCCCAGCGTGCCAAATGGTTAGAGCGTCTCTATGATGTAGCAGCCTTAGCGTTGGATCAGGGATTTTTGCCCCATACCAATGCGGGCCCCCTGAGTCGAGCAGAAATGACCGTCCTCAAGACAGTGAATGTCTCCATGGGGCTGATGCTGGAGCAGTTGACACCCAAGTTGTTGCAAAGTGTCCATCGCCATGCCCCCAGTAAGGCTCCGCAACTTCGTTTACACCAACTGGAACAGGCCGGAGAACTGGGCATTCCCTTCACCACGGGATTGCTCTTGGGGATTGGTGAAGCGCCCCAGGATTGGGCAGAGACTCTCACGGCTATTGCTGAGTGTCATCGGCGGTGGGGACACATTCAGGAGGTGATTCTGCAGCCCCACAGTCCTGGGCAGCAGCAGGCAGAGAGGCTACCCCCTTTTGATCTGGAGCAATTACCCCAGGTGGTGCAGTGGGCGCGATCGCTCTTGCCTGAGGACATCACGATTCAAATTCCTGCCAATCTAGTCACAGAACCAGCGGTCTTTCGCGCGTGCCTAGAGGCCGGCGCTCGCGACTTGGGGGGTATTGTCCCCTTAGATCATGTCAATCCAGACTATCCCCACACCGATCTAGCAGTGCTCAGGGAACAATTAGCAGCTTGGGGATGGGAATTAGGGCCACGACTGCCAGTTTATCCGCAGTTTGTGGATTGGTTGCCACGGCCCTTGCAGGAGAAGGTTAAGGAGATTCCTGTTTAAGCTGCAGCCCTAGTTGATAGATGTCACGCCGCGAAAGCCCCGTCAGAGTCGCCAGTTGACGGCTGGCTTGGGTGAGAGAAAGACCTTGGTTGAGCAGTGTTGCCAATTCGCTGGCGAGATAATTGGGGTTCACGGCCAGAGAATGTTCAGGGGCACCGGCTAAAACCAGTGTGTATTCGCCCCGGGGGGGATGCTCCTGTAGATAAGTGCAGGCAGTACCGAGGGTTCCCCGCCAAAATTCTTCGTGGCGTTTGGTAAGTTCGCGGGCAAGTACAACAGGGCGATCGCTCCCCAAAACCTGACATAACTCTGTTACTGTTTGCACCAAGCGATGGGGGGCTTCATAGAGAAGAATCGTGCGTGTTTCCTGTTGCAGGGCTGCTAGTCGCTGCTGGCGATCGCGCCCCTTAGTCGGCAAAAACCCTTCAAAACAAAAGCGATTCATCGGTAATCCTGCGGCCATCAAAGCTGTTAAGGCAGCATTCGCGCCGGGAATCGGCGTCACGGGAATCGCTGCAGCAATGCAGGCGGTAATTAATTCATAACCGGGATCCGACACCCCCGGTAGGCCCGCATCACTGACGAGCGCGATCTGTTGACCCGCCTCTAGGCGCTGAAGCAATTGGGGGACTCGCTGTTGGGTATTGTGCCCATGGAGACTAATTTGGGGTGTGGTAATGCCAAAATGCTGTAACAGGCGGCCAGTGTGGCGTGTATCCTCGGCGGCTATCAGATCCACTTCCTTGAGAATACGCAGGGCACGAGCGCTCATGTCCTCAAGGTTGCCAATGGGGGTGCCCACCACCCACAATTGCCCAATGCCCATTAGGAGATTTTTTCTGCACTGAGAATAAAGATTGGTTCCACGGCTGCAAAAATTTGGTGGCCGCCCCGCGTTTCCAGACGATTGATCACTGATTGCACCACCTCTAGGCTGCGGGCTTGGACGGTCGCGAAACCCTCAGAGAGGGCATAGAGATTTTCTAAGCTACTGGCGATCGCCACCAAGCGACCACCGGGGGCAAGATACTCCCACGCTCGCAGTAAAACTTCTTTGATGGGGCGCCCCCCCTCCAGGCAAATCCGCTGCGGTGTGTGACGTAACTGAGGAAAGCAGTCTGGAGCCAAACCAGCAACAATCTGTACATTCTTGACCCCAAAGCGATCGCAATTGCGCTGAATCAGATCAACGACTTCTTCATCCCGTTCAATTGCAATCACCTGTCCCCGCTTTGCCAAACGGGCTGCCTCAACAGCGATCGTCCCTGTGCCTGCTCCCACATCCCAAAGGCAAGAGTCCGGTTCAAGCCGCAAATAGGAGAGCATCAATAACCGCGTTTCCCGTTGGGTGAGGGGAATACCTGGTAATCGCGCAAACAGACTATCGGGGATACCCGGAGTGACAAATGGCCAGGGATCCACCGTCATAGCAACAGCCTAAAATCCTTAAGCGTTGCTGCTTTGAGCGAGGAGCCGCTCTTTGAGCTGTGCTAAGGCATCTGCCCAGCGGGGATCGGGTTGCGCAGCTTCCGTATCCATGGAGCTATATTCAGTCGGCGCAGAATTGACTTGAGTACGCCGCCCATTGTTTTTGTTATTTTTGCGGTTATTGCTGCGGTTGCTGGCAGTGTTTTTTTCTGCCGCTGCTTCCTCTTTTTCTTTAGCTTCAGACTTGGGCTTGTCGTTGGCCTTCTCAATCTTGAGGGGATTGTCCTTAAAGGTGTAGCCGTTGAGTTTCTCAATCACTTGATCCGCTACTTCTTCGGATTCGACGGTGACAAAGCCAAACCCCCGGCACTTACCTGTCTTACGATCCGTAATCAGTTTAGTGGTAGCCACTTCGCCCACTTCTTGGCTAAATAGGGCTTCTAACTCTTCGCGGCTCAAATCACGCGGCAGATTGCCCACATATAAACGCACAGACATAAAGAAACCTCCCTTAGGCAGCTTAAAAACAACACGGTTGAAAAATGGACAGTCGGGCGTGAGAAACCGCTCGTAACCAAGGCCTAGAGCCAAGAATGGCATGTAAAGACCTTACTGCTGTTAGTGGTGTGGAATGGCTAAATTGGTTCACAGCGATTGTTGCTAATTGAGAACCTTGATTGATGGGGCAGAGCAAAGGCAATGAGCGCACTTAGCTCTTGAGTTATCTCTCCTAAGGTTATCACGCTTTCTCCACCTAGGGCTAGGATTTTGCGGAAAAATTTTGCTGTGGCAGCACAAACGCAATGTGGCACAATAATCAATGCTGTTTTTGCGATGTGATGCCTGTGACTCCGACTGCTGTGCCTCGTCGGCCGGTTTTTCCCTTTGCGGCAATTGTCGGTCAAGACGAAATGAAACTGTCATTGTTGCTCAATGTCATTGACCCCAAAATTGGTGGGGTGATGATTATGGGCGATCGCGGCACGGGCAAATCAACCACCATTCGTGCCCTAGCAGATTTGCTGCCAGAAATTGAGGTGGTTGCCGATGACCCCTTCAATAGTCACCCCAGTGATCCCGATCTCATGAGTGATGCCGTGAAGGTGGCCGTAGCAGCCGGTGAACCCATTCACACCATCAAGAAAAAAGTACCCATGGTGGATCTGCCCCTGGGAGCCACAGAAGATCGCGTGTGCGGCACGATTGACATTGAAAAAGCCCTTGCGGAGGGGGTAAAAGCCTTTGAGCCAGGACTTTTGGCCAAGGCAAATCGCGGCATTCTCTATGTGGATGAGGTGAACCTGCTGGATGATCACTTAGTGGATGTCCTGCTGGATGCCGCTGCCTCCGGCTGGAATACCGTTGAGCGTGAGGGCATTTCAATTCGTCACCCAGCACGCTTTGTCCTAGTTGGCTCTGGTAACCCCGAAGAAGGGGAATTGCGACCCCAACTGCTGGATCGCTTTGGCATGCACGCTGAGATTCGGACCGTCAAGGATCCAAGCCTGCGCGTGGAAATTGTGGAACAGCGATCGCAATTTGATCAAAACCCCGAAGCCTTTTTGGCGAAATACCAGGCGCAACAGGAAGCCCTGCAAGCTAAGTTAGTCGCCGCCCAAGCCCTATTGCCCAAGGTCACCATTGACCACGAGCTGCGAGTAAAAATTTCCCAAGTGTGTGCTGAGCTGGATGTGGACGGCCTGCGGGGAGACATTGTCACTAACCGCGCCGCCAAGGCTTTGGCTGCCTTTGAGGGACGCACAGATGTCACCGTTGAGGACATTGCGCGGGTGATTGTCCTCTGTCTGCGGCACCGACTGCGCAAGGATCCCCTAGAGTCCATTGATTCCGGCTACAAGGTGGGCAAAGTCTTCCAAGAGGTCTTTGGTGTGGAGATTCCTGCCTAGGCTCCGATGATTGCAATTGCCTTAGTCCGCACTCGTAGAGCGATCGCGCCACCCCTTTTCAGGCATTTGTTCTTCACGCGTTTGCTTTTTGAGAAGTTCGCGCAGGGCATTTAACAGCCCTTGATGAATTTCTGCGGGGGATGCCGCTGGGGAAACATCTGCCAACTGAGTCAACTCTTCACAGCTGATCCCTTGATTGCGGTGAACAACGCCATTGCGATATTAATCTCACTTCAATAGCGCACCCTGTGGCGGTAGTTTCCCTCAGGATCATGGAAACCTGGCGCAACGCCAAATTTCCGATACAGTTCATCCAGTTGAGGGGGGGCCATCCGCCCCAAAACTGCGAACAATTCCATTGCGGCACCGCCAGCTGACCTGCTGATTGCCCACAGTCAGGATAAGTGTTTTCATAAAAACTTGATTTGGAAATAGCTACATAAAGCTACATCAGGACGATGCTATGGTGCTGTTGCTGGATTGAGGAGGATGCTCAAGGGCGATCGCCCCCAGGTAACCGCGGCGATAGTCCTGCAACAGTTGCCTGGCTGCCCGTTCCAAGTCACCATGGTAGCGGCTAGCAGCAAGGTCATAAAGGTAGGTCTCACCGGTGTTGCTAAGGGCCAGACCGTAGCGCTCCCTAAGGCGATCGGCATGCCCCAACTGTTGCATGATATCCACAAGCATTGGTGCCACCCGACAGGGATCGTAGGCAGCTTGACCAATGTCATCGCAAATGGCCAGTTTTACCGCCGCCTCCTGATTCTTGAAATTCATGGGCAATACCCCTGGGGCATCCAAGAGTTCGAGGGCAGGGGACAAGCGCACCCAGCGCAGTTGCCGCGTCACCCCCGGACGCGCTGCACTCTCAACCACCCGCTGCCGCAAGAGGCGATTAATGAGGGCTGATTTGCCCACATTGGGAAACCCCAAAACCACAGCTCGCACGGCTCTTACTTGCATGCCCCGCTGTTGACGGCGTTGATTGATGGCCGCCCCCGCCCGTACCGCAGCCTGTTCGAGTCGGCGAATCCCTTCACCCCGCTGCGCATTGGTGAAAAAAACTGTTTCCCCTTGGGTCTCAAACCATGTCAGCCACTGCTGGCGATCGCGATCGCTAATCCTATCCATTCCATTGAGCACTAAGAGGCGCTGTTTGCCACTAGCCCACTGACGAATTTGGGGATGGCAACTGGCAAGGGGAATGCGTGCATCCCGCACCTCAAAGATCACATCCACCTGTTTCAGTTGTTCCTTGAGGGCACGTTCTGCCTTGGCAATGTGGCCAGGATACCATTGAATGATCGGACCCATAGAAATTCCACCCCCTTTTTTTCAAAAACAATAGAGCGATCGCCCCCCATGAGTGGCATTAAATTGATTTCAGGTAATCATTAGTGTCTTTTGAATAGATAAAAGACTATAGTTGCGCACCTCTGATTAGAAACCTATAAACAAATCTAAAGATTGATAACCCAAACCTATAGAATAATTAAGAATCTCCAAAGCAAAAGTTATTGCATTGGGCATCAACTAAGCTGATGCTAAGCATAAGACCTACGACGATATCACAGGCTTGCGGATGGTTGCATCATCTCGCTGAGTTTTGCATTGCTCAATTTTGCCCCATTTTCGGGGAATCGTAGCGTTCACACTACCCATTGCAAAGGTTGCCCGTAGAGATTGCTCTATTCGGCACAGTAACTGTTAAAGAGGAAAAACGTCTATGGCCTATACGCAATCCAAATCCCAGAAAGCTGGGTATCAGGCAGGGGTAAAAGACTACCGCCTGACCTACTACACCCCTGATTACACCCCCAAAGATACCGATATTCTAGCGGCCTTTCGTGTCACCCCGCAGCCAGGTGTGCCCTTTGAAGAAGCTGCCGCCGCCGTTGCCGCAGAATCCTCGACAGGTACATGGACCACCGTCTGGACTGACCTGCTGACCGACTTGGATCGCTACAAAGGTCGCTGCTACGACATCGAACCCCTGCCGGGTGAAGACAATCAGTTCATCGCCTACATTGCCTACCCGCTGGATCTCTTTGAAGAAGGCTC
>NZ_JACOMP010000080.1:0-2753 GCF_014466085.1 Thermosynechococcus sp. OHK43 | reverse complement strand
CCCTTTTTTTTTTTTTCTAAAAGCAGGGAACATCGTCATTGTTGACGATACCCGTGAAATTAGCGATCCCATTAACCAAGAAATTGCAATTACTTTTCCGGGAGCCTGGTTACTGATTCCCTTAATGGTGGCAGGTCGCCTCTGGGGAAGCCTGAGCCTATCTACCTATCCTCAACCCCATGGGTGGTCAAGGGCAGAAATTGAACGAGCCTGTGGGGTTGCCACCCAATTGGAGGTAGCCATTTACCAAGCCACCCTCTACCGGCAAGTACAACAGGAACTGGCTGAGCGACGGCAGGTTGAGGCTGCTCTGCGCGCCAGTGAGGAACGGTTTCGCTTGGCGACGCTTCACTTGCCTGGCGCCATTTTCCGCTATGAGCAATATCCCGATGGCCGCAACTGTGCCCTTTACCTCAACCCAATGTGCGAACGTCTTTGGGGTGTACCGGCAGAGGCAGCTGCCGCCGATGGTGAATGTTTGTGGCAGCTTGTGCATCCCGAGGATCGAGAAGCCACATGGCAATCTGTACTGCGTTCGGCTGAAACCTTGACCCCTTGGTTTTGTCAATGGCGCATCATTCATCCTGCCACAGGAGAAGTCCGCTGGCTGGAGGGGGCGGGTCAACCCACACGGGAGGCCGATGGCGCTGTTGTCTGGTACACGGTGGTTTTGGATGTCACGGAGCGGCTGGTGGCGGAGACTCGTCTTAAGGAACAACAGGCGCAGTTAGAGTTGGCGGCACGGGTCTCTAATATTGGTTTCTATTTTTGTGATTTACGTACAGGGGCCTTCTGTGTTTCCTCCAGCTACCGAAGGCAATTGGGGTATTCTGGCACCGCCAAAGAAGCAAGTCTTGAGGATTGGGAAGAGCGACTCCACCCAGAGGATCGCGATCGCGTTACTGTTGCCTACCGTCAGTTCCTACGCGGCGCGGCAGAGTACAATATTGATTTTCGGCTCCGCCATTGCAATGGCACCTACCGCTGGTTCCACAGTGAAGCAGTATTGATTCACGATGAGCAGGGTCAGCCCTGTAAAGTGGTAGGTACCAACATTGATATTACAGAACGCAAAGCCATTGAACTAGCACTGCAGGAAAGCGAGGCACGCTATCGGTTCCTAGCGGAAAATACCAGCGATATTCTTGGGCTCTACGATCCGCAGTGGCAATGTCTCTATGTGAGTCCCTCTTGTCAAACCCTCTTGGGCATTCCTCCTGAAAAGCTGCTTGGCCAGCATTTTAGCCAGCTTTGTTCTTCTGATTGGGAGCGATCGCGAGTCAACCAGGAACTGGAGCAGATGATTCAGCAGCAAAGGTTCTGGCCCATAACCTATGAGGTTTGTACTGCCCAAGGGGATCCCCTGTGGCTGGAGACGTTAGTTAAACCCTGCTACAACAGTCAAGGTCAATTGCACCAACTGCAGACGACCTCCCGCGATGTCACTGCTCGAGTAAAAGTGCAGCTTCAACTGCATCGGCAAGCCTATCACGATTCTTTGACAGGACTGCCGAACCGGCTTTACTTCATGGAGCAATTGGAAGCAGCAATTACCGAGGCGCAAACAAGTCCTGAGTTTTACTATGCGGTGCTATTTTTCGATCTGGATCGCTTTAAGGTGATTAATGACAGCCTGGGCCATGGGGTGGGGGACCAACTTCTAATGACTTTCGCCAGTTGGCTGCGGTGCCTCGTTGAGAATCGGTACACGGTAGCTCGTTTGGGCGGAGATGAGTTTGCGATTCTGCTCACCGAGGTGCCCCACATCCAGAGGGCGATCGCCCTGTGCGAACAAATTATCCATCGCCTTCAGGAGCCCCTGAGGGTGGAGGAGCGGCAAATTTTCCTCAGTACGAGTATCGGCGTTGTCTTTTGCCAAAACGAGTATGAAACCGGTATAGCCGTCCTAAGGGATGCCGATATTGCGATGTATGCGGCTAAAAGGCAGTTAACAAAGCGCTATGCTGTCTTTAATGCCCAGATGCACAAACAGGTTCTAGAGCGGCTCCACTTTGAACATGATCTGCGCCACGCTCTAAACGGTGGGGAATTGCAAGTCTTTTACCAGCCGATCTTTCATTTGAAGAGTCAGCGATTGGTCGGCATGGAGGCCTTGGTGCGCTGGCAACACCCTGAGCGGGGTCTTGTCTCACCGGCACACTTTATCCCCATTGCCGAGGAGACAGGGTTGATCGTGGCGCTGGATCAGTGGGTCCTAGAGCAGACCTGTCGGCAGCTCTGGACTTGGCAACAGCAGTATGGCATCCCAGCTGATTTAAGGCTCGGCGTCAATGTTTCTGCCAAGACGCTCCAGGATGCCACTTTCCTGAAGTATCTGGATACCCTTCAGCGGCGGTACCCCCTGCCCAGACAGCATTTGCTGCTAGAACTCACCGAAAGGATTAGCATTGAACTGGGAAGTGAAATGCTGAATTTGCTGGAATTGCTCAGGAATCGCAATATTGAAATTGGCATTGATGACTTTGGCACAGGCTATTCCTGCCTCAGCTATCTCCAGAGCCTGCCGATTCAACACCTCAAGGTAGATCGTTCCTTTGTCAGCCAACTGGAGGAAAATGAACGCAACTTGCAAATTACCCGCATGATTCTACTCCTGAGCCAGCAGTTGGGCTACCGGGCTGTTGCTGAGGGCATTGAAACACCAAGGCAACTGCAAATACTTCAGGGACTGGGATGTGACTACGGTCAAGGCTATCTCTTTGGCCCTCCCCTGCCCGCCGAAGAGTTCGAAT
>NZ_JACOMP010000079.1:0-5508 GCF_014466085.1 Thermosynechococcus sp. OHK43 | reverse complement strand
GGTGGCCGACCAGCCCATCGTGTTCACGAGCCGCTTCGAGATTTCGCGCACCCCTTCGTAGCCGTGGGCGAGCATTCCTTCGTACCACTTGGGATTCAGGAGTTTGGTACGGCTGTCGAGGCGAACGGTTTCCGAGAGGGTTCGCACTTGGGCATTGGCGGTGGTGGTATCGGCAATATAGGCCTTGGGTTGCTTGCCATCCCCCCGCAGTGCTGCCACCAGCTTGGTCGGATCCGAGTCAAAGTAGTGGCTGACATCCGTGAGGCTAATTTCTGAGGAGTCGAGGTTTTGGAATGTCACATCCACGGTTTTGAGCGCCGTTTCAAAGAGTTCCCGGGCCTGCTGCATCGTCCCCGGAGAATCCGCCGAGAAGGCAAAGGACTTACGGGAGAGATACATATCTTGAAGTTCCGACTCCTGTTCCCAGGAGCTATTTTCCACCGCTAGGTTGACATTGGCGGCGTAGGAACCAGAGGCATTGGTAAAGACTCGTGTGGCCGCTTGGCGCAGGTCAATCCCTAGTTCTGAGGCCTGTTGCAAGGCGTGCTTGCGGATAAAGTTTAGCTCAAGGGGCTCATGGGCTTCGGCAGCCATTTTGATGGCACGGTCAATAAGCGCCATCTGGTTAATAAAGAGATCGCGGAAGACGCCCGAACAGTTGACGACCACATCAATGCGTGGCCGCCCCAGCTCCTCGAGGGGGATGAGTTCCACCTTGTTGACGCGCCCCAAGGAGTCGGGTAAAGGACGTGCCCCCACTAGCCACAGCACTTGGGCCAGGGACTCGCCATAGGTTTTGATATTATCTGTGCCCCAGAGCACCATGGCAATGGTTTCTGGCCACTGGTTGTTATTTTCTGCTTTTTGCCGTGCGAGGAGGCGATCGACCACAACTTTGGCAGACTGCACCGCAGCGGCTGTAGGAATGGCTTGGGGATCTAGGGCGTGGATATTTTTGCCGGTCGGCAGGACCTCAGGATTGCGAATTGGATCGCCACCGGGACCCGGGAGAATGTACTCGCCCTCAAGGGCTTGCAACAGTGCCCCCAGTTCATTGTCAGCGACAATCTGCTGCAAACAGAATTCGAGATATTCCATGAGGGGCTTGAGGGCAGCGGCATCCACTTGGGTATAGCCTGCACCATGGAGAGATTCAATCCACGGCTCTTTGCGCCCCATGTTAAAGAAATTCAGCTTCGAGACCCGCGACACACGACCGTCGGCATCAGCTTGGGCTTGGACGAGGGCACTGACGGCGGCGCGGGTGGCTTCGTTAATCTGGCGTAGCAATTCGACATCCGCCAGTACGCCGCGATCGCTCTGCTGATAAATGTCGTCAATGTCCCGGCCTAAGCTTTCGGCAATCAGGCGCGGCAGACTCTTAATACCGTCCTCAGCGCGATCCAAGCTGGCAATATTCACCAAGGTGGCCACTGCTTCTTCCGTTGTTGGTGGTTTACCAATCACGTGCAGACCACAGGGCAGGAGGCGGCTTTCAATCTCCATCAGCTTGATGTAGACCTTGCCCACGAGGGTATCGCGCTCCTCGGCACTGAGATCCGCGGCGTCCTTGTCGGGGAGAGCGACATCTTGATCGAGATTGACCATACGGCACTTGTCCATGATCGTGTTGACAATCTGGACACCCCGACCGCTATCTTTGAGGCTTTGGTAGGAACCAATGAGATCGCTGAGTTCCCGTAGCCCTTTGTAAAGGCCGGCATTTTCCGCCGGCGGTGTGAGGTAGCTAATTGTGTTGGCGTAGCTGCGGCGCTTGGCAATAGTGGCCTCGGAGGGGTTGTTGGCGGCGTAGTAGTAAAGGTTGGGAATACAACCAATGAGATTATCGGGGTAACAATCGCCGGACATCCCCATCTGTTTGCCGGGCATAAACTCCAAGGAGCCATGGGTGCCAAAGTGAAGGACCGCGTCCGCCTGCCAAATATGGTTGAGGAAGGTGTAGTAGGCAGCAAAACCATGGTGGGGACTGGCGGAGCGAGAAAAGAGTAGCCGCATCGGATCCCCCTCGTAGCCAAAGGTGGGCTGCACGCCGATAAAGACGTTGCCGTAGATTTTGCCGTAGATAAGCAGGTTTTGGCCGTCGCTGTTGAGGTGTCCCGGGGGTTTGCCCCAGTTTTCTTCAAGGCGCTTGGCATAGGGGGTGAGGCGCTCGTATTCGGGCACGCTCATGCGGTAGGCAATGTTGAGTTCAGGACTGCCCACTTGGGCGCGGGCGTCGTGGAGAATTTCCTGCATCAGAGCTTCAGGACTCTCCGGCATGTCCTGCACATCATAGCCATTGTTTTTCAGGGCTTCCATGACTTTGTAGATGGAGCCAAAGACATCCAAGTAGGCAGCTGTACCAATGTTGCCCTTGTCGGGTGGGAAGCTAAAGATGGTGATGGCAACTTTCTTTTCTACCTTGGGTTTGCGGCGCAGATTGGCCCACTTCAAGGCTCGCTGCACAATCATTTCGACGCGATCTTGGAGGGCGATCGCCTTACCAGTCATGCCATCGCGACCCGAAAGAATAATTGGCTCAATGGCGCCATCCAGTTCCGGTAGGGCAATTTGCAGTGCCACTTGAATCGGGTGCAACCCCAGATCACTCTCCTCCCATTCTTCGGTGGTTTGAAACACCAAGGGCAGTGCCACCATGTAGGGACGGTTGAGCTTTTTCAGTGCCGCCACGGCTTTGGGATGATCCTGCTTGGCGGGGCCGCCCACAAGGGCAAAGCCTGTTAGGGAAACCACCACATCCACAAGGGGTTTATCGGTGTGCAGGGGATCGTAGAAAAATTTTTCCAGGGGCGTTGAGAAGTCCAGACCGCCGGAGAAGACGGGAATTACTCGCGCCCCTTGGGATTCAAACTCTTGCACAATGGCGACATAGTGGGCATCGTCACCTGTGACAAGGTGGGTGCGCTGCAACAGCAGGCCAATGGTCGGCACCAGAGGATCTTTGAGATCGGCGCCAATATCGCGACGACTGTTGAACCAGTTGAGGTACTCTTTGAGATCCTCAAACATTTGAGGGGCTAGGGGATGCCAAATGCCCGTGTCGGGGTAGGTGACGGGTTCTTGGTACTTGAGATTGCTGCTGTATTGCCCCTTGAAGACATAGCGATCGGCCAGCATCAGGAGAAAGTTTTCTAGGTTCTCCGGCGAGCCCCCCAGCCAGTACTGGAAGCTGAGCATGAAGTTGCGGGCATCCTGTGCCTTGTCAATGGGGAGGTACTTCAGGACTTGGGGCAGGGTTCGCAGGAGTTTGAGCATGGCATCTTGGAAGCCGGCCCCTGACTTCTCCTTGCGCTTTTTCATGAAATTGGCAATCACGCTCTTAGATTGGCCAATCTGAGCTAAGGAAAAGCTGCCCATTTTGTTGAGGCGCATCACCTGCGGCAGTGAGGGGAAGACAACCGCTACATCGAGGCGATCGCGATAGGGCTGAACGGCCTCGACCACCTTATCCGCCAAGTCCTCAATAAAAATGAGGGAGGCAATAAACACATTCGCCCGTGCCACATCTTCACAGAAGGCGGCATAGTTTTCAGGATTGCGCAGTTCCTCAAGGAGATAGCCACTGATTTCAATGGCCACCTGTGGATGGGTATCGTTAATGCTGCGAACCGCTGCCGACAGCGCGCTCTGGTATTGGGCTTCAAGTACCACATACACCACTCGCAACAGCGATCGCCCATTTAACGCCGCTGGCGCGATATGCCGAATTGTGGACTTGACGTGGGTGAACATGCGTTCAAACTCCTTGTAACGATCGAGACCAAACCCCAAGTGGGGGATATACGCCCTTTTGCTAAAACCATGGAGCACATCGAGGAGGTACTATCCCCCACGGGCCTTCACAGTGCTGCGGGTTTTCCATCCTTGCAAGAAGGGCTGTACCTCTTGTGGTTGTAGCAGAAAATCAAGCTGTAGAGCGACTTTGCGTCCCTGCGGTAACAAATTGCAAAGTTTTGCTACCTAAGTATTAAAACTTATTACAGGACTTGACTGAGGGGAAGTCAGTGGTACTAGACAACCGTTTTCCAATCGCCACCTGCGATCGCTCATCTCCTGCAGTTCGGTGGCCTCATGGGTCACCACAAGAAGACTCCAGTGTTCCTTGAGGCGGCCCAGTAGCTGTACCAATTGGCGGCGCATGGACCAATCCAGACCCGCTGTGGGTTCATCGAGCAAGAGCAGGTAGGGTTGACGCACCAGTTGCACAGCGAGAGCAAGGCGACGCTGCTGCCCACCACTGAGGGATTCAGGGCGGGTGTGCAAAGGCAGGTGATCGAGGCCAACATCGGCAAGAGCACGGTAAAAATTTTCGTAGGGAATTTCTGGGTGGCCAAAGCGCAACTCTTCAAGAATGGTGCTGCCGCAGAAGTAGCGATCTGGGAACTGAAAGACCAATCCGGCCAACTGTTGTAAATGATCCGGTGTGAGAACCTGATCCTGCCATCGAATGATTCCCCGACTAGGGGTGGCCAAGCCCGCTAAAATTTCCAGTAGGGTGGTCTTGCCGGATCCACTGGGTCCGATAATCAATCCCAGTTCAGCCATACCCAAGTCTAAATTAATGTCCCGCAAAATGGGTTGAGGGGTGGCGGCGGGATGGTAGCTGAGATGGCGAACCGAAAACAAGATGCAGACTCCGGAGGTAACGACTGTGCAAAGACGTCAATGGCGCCTATGGCAATACTTTGCTCTCTATCTTAGTGGAGCGATCGCTCCCTGGGTACTGAGTACGGCTGCCCTTGCTGGAGATCCTTTCCGGAACGGCCCCCAGGCGCGACCCATTTCAGATGCAACGGAAGCCGTCTTTGTTGCCCTCTTTCGCGATGGTGACTATGTCAAAGGTAAGGAGTTACTGCCCGCTGCCCTAGAGCGCGATCGCCAAGAACCCCTAACGCTGACGTTGGCTGCCGCCATTGCCTATCTCAATGAAGACTGGGCAGAGTACAAACGCTATGCTGAGGCAACCCTCCGCGCTGCCCAAGCCCTCACGCGCCGCGATCCCCTGCGGGGTAACCTTTACCAAGCAGTCGGTCACTTCTTGATGGCTGGCTATGAAATCTCCGATGCGGGATCCGGTCCTGTAATGGGTACGCCAGCCGCTCTGTTGCGGGTACAGCGGGTTCTCGATCATGTGGGCCGCGCCGAAGCTGTCAATCCTCGCGATCCGGAATTGAATCTTATCCGTGGCTTTATGGAGTGGGGCATTGCTAGTAATGTCAGCTTTGTCAGCATGGATCGGGCGATTCAAACCCTGCAAACCTACGCTGCTCCTGATTACCTGAGATATCGGGGGTTAGCCTTGGCCTATCGCGATCGCAAGCAATGGCCCCAAGCCTTAAACGCCGTTGATCAAGCCTTGGCACTTGCGCCCAACAATCCAGAACTGTTTTATCTGAAAGCCCAAATTTTAGCCGCCAGTGGCAAGCGATCGCAGGCGCAGCAATACTTCCAGCAGGCCCTTGCCAAACAAAACCAATTGCCACGAGG
>NZ_JACOMP010000078.1:0-10174 GCF_014466085.1 Thermosynechococcus sp. OHK43 | reverse complement strand
TCTTTGCCCAATCCTTAAATGTTGGCAAATGCTGACGAAATTTATGCCGCTGCCAGATTGGAAATGACCTTGGCTAAATCAATATCCTTTTGGGTAATCCCCCCAGCATCATGGGTGGTGAGACAGACTGTGACCCGATTCCAAGAAATGGATAAATCAGGGTGATGCCCAGCCTGCTCAGCGGGATCCACAAGGCGATTGACAAAGGCAATGGAACCTAGGAAGTTCTTGAAGGTGAAGGTTTGCTCAAGGCGATCGCCCACCTGTTTCCAGCCGGGTAGGCTAGCTAACTGTGCCTGAATCTCCTCTGGAGATAATCGCTCTGCCATCGTTTTGCCTCAGTGCTATTAGCTGTAGGGTAGCAACGTCAAGTTACCAACTGGACTTGACAACCCCGGGCAGTAATCCTTGGTGAGCCATTTCCCGCAGGGCATTGCGGCAGAGGCCAAAATCGCGATAGTAACCACGAGGACGACCCGTCAACCAGCAGCGATTCCGCAGCCGCGAAGGGGCACTGTTACGGGGCAACCGTTGCAGTTGCCGATGGATGCTCATGATCTCTTCTTGGGTTTCGGCACTGGCCAGTTGAGCTTTCAGTTCTTGGCGTTTGCTGGCGTATTTCGCAACGAGCCGTTGCCGCTTTTTTTCCCGTTCGATCATGCTTTTTTTGGCCATGGGGGTGTGTTTGTCCTCGATAATGATGAATTTGGTATTCTATATCCTATCAAAGAGCGATTTGCTGCTGCAACTGTTGATCCTTGCGGGGTGTTTCTGTGCCCTTACATCTGTACAACACATTGTCTCGCCACCTTGAACCCTTTTCGCCCCTGCACCCAGAGCGGGTGACGATCTATGCCTGTGGTGTTACAGTCTATGACTATTGCCATTTAGGGCACGCCCGTTCCTATGTAGCTTGGGATGTGCTGCGCCGTTATCTCACGTTCTTGGGCTACACAGTGCACTATGTGCAGAATTTTACCGATATTGATGACAAAATTCTGCGCCGTGCCCATGAAAACGGTGAAACCATGGCGACGGTTAGCGATCGCTACATTGCCGCCTACCACGAGGACATGGCGGCTTTGAATATCCTGCCCGCCAGTGCTTATCCCCGCGCCACAGAGGTGATTCCAGAAATTATTAACCTCATCCAAGGGCTGCTGGATCGGGGCTATGCCTACGTGGCTGGGGGAGATGTTTACTATGCGGTGGCGCAATTTCCCAGCTATGGCAAGCTCTCGGGGCGCCAGCTTGAGCAATTGATGGCCGGTGCCAGTGGTCGCATTGAGGAAGAGGAGGAGCAGCGCAAACGCCATCCCCTGGATTTTGCCCTCTGGAAAGCGGCAAAGCCAGAGGAAATGAGGGTCTATAATCCTTGGGAAGCCCCTTGGGGTAAAGGGCGCCCCGGCTGGCACATTGAATGCTCAGCAATGGTGCGGCAGGCCTTTGGGGCCACAGTGGATATCCACTGCGGCGGTATGGATTTAATTTTTCCCCACCACGAGAATGAAATTGCCCAATCGGAGGCGGTGACGCAACAGCCCCTAGCGCGATTTTGGCTCCACAACGGCTTTGTTACCGTCAACACTGCGAAAATGTCCAAGTCCTTGGGGAATTTCACGACCATTCGTGACCTGCTGGCTCAGGGGGTGGATCCCATGGCCTTGCGCCTATTGGTCTTGCAGGCTCAGTACCGCAAACCCTTGGACTTTACGCCAGAGGCACTGACTGCCGCTGCCAAGGGCTGGCAAACCCTAGGGGAAGCACTGCACTTGCATCAGCAGATTCCCCTGCCCCCCATAGATGCAGATGCGGTGAGGAGCCACCCCAGTACTCAAGCCTTTTGCCAGGCCATGGATGAGGACTTGAACACCGCAGCGGCTCTAGCAGTGATCTTTGAGCTGGCAAAAACCCTCAATCGTGAGCAGCATCGCTATCTCCATGGGGGAGAGGGGCGGCGATCGCCCGCCGAGGTTAGCCGCGATTGGCACACCTTAGTAACCCTGGCTCAGGTCTTGGGTCTGGAGGCGAAAGCGGAGCGCAACCCTTCGCCAACAGTGGGACTAACCGATGAGGAGATTCAAGAGTTAATTGCGGCTCGCACGGCTGCCCGCCAAGCCAAGAATTACGCCGAGAGCGATCGCCTGCGGGATCTCCTTTTGGCTCAAGGGGTCAAGCTCGTGGATCAAAAGGACGGCACCACCCATTGGTTTCGCGTGCCCTCAGCCCCCTAACACTGGAGAACACCATGGACGATTCCCTTGTTGACCTGCGTCAGGAACTCTTGGCACTTCTTTGCCGCGATGCCTACCGTGCCGGCGAGTTTACCCTGGCCTCTGGCCAAAAAAGCCACTACTACATCAACTGCAAACCCGTCACCCTCTCGGCGCGGGGCGCTTACCTTGTGGGGCGGCTCTTCTTGGAGCAGTTAGCCCCTGAAGCGGTGGCGGTGGCAGGTCTCACCCTTGGGGCAGATCCCTTGGTAGTAGCGGTGAGCGTACTTTCCAATTTAGCGGGGCAGGATCGGGCGGCGCTGATTGTGCGTAAGGAAGCCAAAGGCCACGGCACGATGAGCTTTATTGAAGGCCCCCCCTTGCCCCAGGGGGCAGTGGTCACAGTGCTTGAGGATGTGATCAGAACGGGGGGGTCTGCCCTCAAGGCCGTTCTGCGTCTCCAAGAGGCGGGCTATGTGGTGAATGAAGTCCTAGCGATTGTGGATCGCCAAGGGGGGGGAGCAGCGGCCTTTGCGGCTCAGGGGGTACCCCTGCGATCGCTCTTCCAAATCAGTGACTTAGAAGCCTATCTCAATCACACTTAAATTCCCAAGCGCTGGTAAATTTCCTCCAAGTGCCGCAGGTGGTGCTCTGGGTTAAAGCAGGCCTCTAATTCCTCAGGACTGAGATACCGCTGAATTTGAGGGTCTGCCTTTAGGTTGGCGGCAAAGTCCCCCTGGGGTTGATTCCAAGCGGCATGGGCATGTTTCTGCACAAGGGCATAGGCCGCTTCACGGCTGAGGCCTTTTTCCACCAAGGCCAAGAGCACCCGCTGACTAAAGATCACACCGCCGTAGCAATTCATATTGCGGCGCATATTCTCGGGATAAACCTGCAGCGTTTGCACCAAGTCAGTCATTTCCACCAGCATAAAGTGGGTGAGAATCGAGCTGTCGGGCAAAATTACCCGTTCCACTGCACTGTGGGAAATATCCCGCTCATGCCAAAGGGCAACATTTTCCAGGGCAGCCAAGGCATTGCCCCGCAGCACCCGCGCTAGACCCGTGAGCCGCTCGGAACGAATGGGATTGCGTTTGTGGGGCATAGCTGAGGAACCTTTTTGACCCTTCGCGAAAAATTCCTCCACTTCCAGAACATCGGTGCGCTGTAGATTGCGAATTTCAACGGCAAAGCGCTCCAGACTGGCGCCTAGCAGGGCAAGGGTTTGCACATAATCTGCATGGCGATCGCGGGAAATGACCTGGGTAGAGGCGGTATCGGGTTGCAGTCCTAGTTTTTGGCAGGCGATCGCCTCTACCCGCGGATCGACATTGGCATAGGTGCCCACTGCGCCGGAGATTTTGCCCACCGCCACTGTGCGCTGTAACTGACACAGGCGATCGCGATGGCGCAGCAGTTCCGCCAACCAACCCGCCAGTTTGAAGCCAAAGGTAATGGGTTCAGCGTGAATGCCATGGCTGCGTCCCACCATCACTGTATAGCGATGTTCTTGGGCACGGTGGCGCACCGCCTGAATGAGATGCTCCAACTGCTCTTGAATCAGTCTTAGACTGGCCACCAGTTGCAGGGCTAAACCAGTGTCGAGAACATCGGAGCTAGTCAAGCCAAGGTGAATATAGCGCCCAGCATCGCCGACATGCTCGTTGACGTTGGTCAGGAAAGCAATGACATCGTGCTTCACCTCCGCTTCAATTTCCTGTACCCGTTGGGGGTCAAACTTGGCCTTGGCTTTGATCTCGGCAACGGCCTCCGCCGGAATATGCCCCAGGTCGGCTTGGGCTTCACAGACGGCAATCTCAACATCAAGCCATGTTTTGAATTTGTAGGCATCCGTCCAGAGATTCCCCATCGGGGCAAGGGTATAGCGTTCGATCATGGGCGTGTGTTTAGCTAGAGTGATGAAAAACTGGAATCGAATGGCGATCGCCTATTTACGTTCGGGATGGTACACCGTCGCCGCTGTGGCAAAGCCATTGAGGCGATAGATGAGTTGGTAAAGACGGCTGTAATCCCGCTGGTTAAAGTGCAAGATCAATCGCGGTAGGTGGAGCGTGTGGGTCAAGGCAGGGTGGTTGATGGGTTGCTCGTCTTCTACTTCCCGAGGCAACGGTTCAGTCCGTTCAATCTGCCCCGATACGAGAATGTCTTGAAAATCCCGATTGAGTTCTGCTAAGGCAGCATCACTAATGTCTTGGTTCAACCGCAGCACCAAGCGATCGCCCACATAGCGGCTGGAGTGATAGACCCGATAAAAGCCACTCAGATAGGCTAAGCCTTCGTCCACACTAGTGCAGATGCGGTAAAGTTCCTGATCTTCTCCATTAATTAGCCCCTTGGCCGCCAATTCCTCGCGAATAAACCGATCCCAATGCTGCCAGTAGGTACCACCGGGAACGTCCATCAAGGCCAAGGGTTTAGGGGGGGCCTTACCCGTTTGGCACAGGGTCAAGCATTCGAAGGCTTCATCTTGGGTGCCAAAGCCACCGGGAAAGACGGCAATGGCATCGGTTTCCTTAAGCAAAAAGAGCTTGCGCGTAAAAAAGTACTTAAAGTGAATCAGGCGCGGATCCCCTTCAATGTAGGGATTGGCACCCTGCTCAAAGGGCAGTTCAATGTTGAGGCCAAAGGACTTATTGGGGCCTGCCCCTTTGTTACCAGCCTCCATGATGCCGCCCCCGGCACCGGTGATAATCATAAACCCCACCGCACTCGCGGCTTGGGCAAAGCGCACCGCCATTTCATAGACGGGCGCGCTGGAGGGGGTGCGGGCAGAGCCAAAGATCGATATTTTGCGGGTATGGCGATAGGGGGCAAAGACCCGCAGGGCTTGGTGCATATCCCGCAGGCAGGAACGCAGAATTTTCCAATCTAGTCGTTCCAGTTCCTCATCGGCAATCTCCAGAAAAAGCTGCAGGGCTTGGTAAATCACGTCGCCGTGGGGCACCTTATCCAAGCGACTAATTAACTCGTCGACGTCTTGCTGTAGGCTACTTAAAGCGACTCGCGAAAGGGTCATGGCACCCTAAAAACGTTAGCACCCTATTTTATCAGGTGGAGGGATCGCCTGTGGCAAGGGGTAGGCTGAGGGTAAAGGTGGTCATGCCTGCTGCACTGTCGGCGCTAATTTCACCCTGCAATTGCTCTACGAGTTTTTGGGTGAGGGCGAGGCCTAAACCCGTTCCCCCCTGTTGCCACGGATCGGCATTGGGAATGCGATAGAACTTTTCAAAGATGCGCGGCAGCTCTTCGCTGGGGATCTCTGAGGGATTGCTCACCTGAATTTGCAGGCGATCGCCCCCGATTGGATCAAACCGGACAACAATCTGTGCGCCAGCAGGGCTATACTTACAAGCATTGTTGAGCAACTCTGCTAAGATGCGGGCTAAGGCATGGCGGTTGGAGAGGAGGGGGGGCAACGTGGCGGGGCGCAAAACCTCAAGGGATTGCTGCCGCTGTTGCATGCGGTTGCGAAAGGGTTCGAGCACCGCAGGCAGCCAACTGTTGAGATCAATCACCTCCTGTTGAATCTGGCTGCGCCCTGCCTCCAGGCGTTGCAGATCTAATAAATCATTGATCAGTTCGGTTTCGCGGTTGCACTCATTGGCGAGAATGTCGAGGTAGCGTTTCTGGCGATCGTCGGTGGCAAATTGCTTCAGCATATAGATGGCCATTTTCATATTAGCCATGGGCGTACGCAACTCGTGGGAGACGGTACTCAAGAAATCATCCTTAATGGCATTAAGCCGCTCTAGCTCCTGCATTTTCTGTTCCAGTTCAGCGGTACGGGCACGCACTTGTCGCTCTAAATCTGCATTGAGTTCTTGCACCTGTTGGTAAAGCTGGGCTTGGTGAATGGCAAGGGCACACTGATCGGCAATGGTTTTGAGGAGGCCTAAATCTTCCGGTGTCCAAGACTTGGGCAAGGTTTGTTGCCAAAGGGGGCGATCGCTCGCCAAAACTGACGTTGCCTCACTCGGTTCCCACTCACAATCTAGAAGCGTAATTTGCCCCAGGAGTTGGCCGAGGTAAACCAGCGGCGTGATCACCAAGGCGTTGACATTTAAGCTTCTCAGAGCCCTTTGCAGTGGCTCCGGCAAATCCGGACCATCAACCGCCAAAACCACCTGTTCACCCTTCCTGAGGGTGGGTTCAAAAAGGGCGATCGCCTGCTGGTTGAGAGCAATCAAGTCCTCGGGTAAGCTGACAAAGGGAGGACGGCTTGCAGAGGTAGGGCTATGGGGAGCATGGGTTTGTGTAATCAGGCAGAGGGTCGAACCTAGGGCTTCTAGGAGTAAATCAGCGGTAATTTGCAGAACCTCCGCTGCTACCATGGTGGTCCGCATGGCTTGAATGATGCGGTTAATGATGGCCTCGCGGCGGGCTTGGTTGCGCAGTTGTTCCTCGGCTCGCTTGCGATCGGTTACATCCATGACATAGCTGCGGATCAGCTCACTTTCATAGATGTAGTGGATCGATTGCTCGTAGATGCGTCCTTGGTACTCCACCTCCCGCACATGGACTTTTTCTTGGGTTTGCTTCATGTAGCGTGCTAGTTCCGGCAGTCCCAATAGCAGGGGATGAGCCAACTTCTGTTGTTGCAAGTCCCGAAACTGCATCACCGCCGCTGGATTGAGATACGTCACCTTCCCCTCCAAATCCACCTCTAAAATCGGGTTGGGCGTCAGTTCCGGATAGGAAGCCAGGCGCACCAAGGCTGCTTCACTAAAATTCTCGATATTGCCCTCACTGAGGGGAACGAGCGTTGCAAAGGGATTGGTGCTTTTAGAGAGAAATCCTAAGACATCGGTACTGCGGCAAAAATCCTGAAACTCGGTATCCGTCATGTTGGTCAGGGTCAGGTAGCGGGCACGCACATCACCGCCAAACACAATCATGTCGCCAGTGCGCAAGTCATGGGCAACAATCCGCTGGCCATTGACCAAAGTCCCATTCGTACTGCGCTTGCCCTGTAAATCGCCATCAATCAGGCGAAAAAGATAGCTATTGGTCTCAGGACTAGTCACTCGGAACAAAATCGCGTGCTGCCGTGAGACCATCTTGGAGTGGAGCACAATTGAATTCGTCGGATCACGGCCAATGGAGTAGGTGGCTGCCTCTAGCAAAATGGGTCGCCGTCCCTCACTGTCTTCGAGGACTAATAGGTGGCGGACTGCCTGCCGCTCATCGCTCACCGTTGCCTCCTTACCTAGGACGGCTGGGCATCCTGACGAAAGGACACGGGGGTAGCCGTCGCCTTCCAAGGGGGTTCTTTGACAGGTAGGGTGGTATATTGACGCACCAGGGCACGGAACTCATCACCGTCAATGGTTTCCTTGTCAAGGAGCAGCTCCACCAGCTTGTCAACGGCCCCCCGATGCTCGCGGATCAGTTTGCGGGCAATCTCGTAGCAGTGCATAACAATCTCACGCACTTGGCGGTCAATTTGCACGGCCACGGCTTCAGAATATTCAGCGCGGGGCATGAGATCTCGACCCAGAAAAACCTCGTTGCCTGTTGTTTCAAGGGCTAGGTGTCCCAAATCCGACATACCGTAACGGGTCACCATTTCCCGCGCCAGATTGGCTACGGCTCGCAGGTCGCTACTGGCACCGGCAGTGACCTCAGCATCACCAAAAATTTCCACTTCGGCAGCGCGCCCCCCCAATAGGATGGTAATCTCATCGAGGAGCCAAGCACGAGTATAGAGGCCACTATCTACCCGCTCTTCATCAAAGATCTGCTGAGCAAAGCCACCAACGCCCCCAGAACGGGGAATAATCGTCACTTTATTGAGGGGATCGGCATGTTTTAGAAGTGTCATCAACAGCGCATGCCCCACTTCGTGGTAGGCAATCAGCCACTTTTTCTTACTGTCGAGGAGGGGGGTAAGCGTCATGCCAATGGTGACCCGGTCAATGGCATCGTCAATTTCCGCATTGGTCATGGCGGGTTTGCGGCGGCGCGCTGTGAGGATGGCGGCTTCATTGAGAAGGTTAGCCAATTCGGCACCAGAAAAACCGGGGGTACGGCGGGCGATCGCCTCTAGGGACACCTCAGGGGCAATTTTTTTGTTGCGCGCATGGACTTGGAGAATTTGTAGGCGTCCTTTGTAGCTGGGCAAATCAACGGTAATCTGGCGGTCAAAGCGGCCAGGGCGCAGTAGGGCAGCATCCAAAACGTCGGGGCGGTTTGTTGCCGCAATTACAATAATGCCCGTATTGCCCTCAAAGCCATCCATTTCCGTCAGGAGTTGGTTGAGGGTTTGCTCGCGCTCATCATTGCCACCGCCAATCCCCGCACCCCGTTGGCGACCAACGGCATCAATTTCGTCAATAAACACCAAGCAGGGGGCGTTTTCCTTGGCCTTTCTAAAGAGATCCCGCACGCGAGAAGCCCCAACGCCGACAAACATTTCCACAAATTCAGAGCCAGAAATGGAAAAGAAGGGTACCCCGGCTTCACCGGCGATCGCCTTGGCAAGGAGCGTTTTCCCAGTTCCCGGCGGCCCAATCAGCAGGACCCCCTTGGGAATACGGGCACCAATAGAGGTAAATTTCTCTGAATTCTTGAGAAAGGTGACGACTTCCTGAAGCTCTTCTTTGGCTTCTTCAATTCCTGCCACATCGCCAAAGGTCACCCCCGTTTGTGCCTCCATTTGAAAGCGGGCGCGGGATTTGCCAAAGTTGAGAATCTGCCCAGGGCCGCCAGGGGCATTACTGACCCGCTGCAAAATCATCAGGAATAAAATCAGCAGAAAGAAGCCCAGCACCAAGTTGGAAATTAGGCTGAAAAGGGCGCTCTCATTGCCTGAGGGCACCACCCGCACCGTCGTGTCATAGCGACTGCTCACTTGGCGCAGCAGTTCCACCAGTTCGGGATTGCGATCAAAAAGCCGTACCTCTTGGGGAGGCGATTGTTCTGGCTGATTCTTGCGGCGAAACTTGGCTAGCCCCTGTTCCTGATAGAGTTCGACGGAGCGAACTTCACCGGCTTTAAGGGCATTGAGGAATTGAGTGTAGGAAACGGTGTTATTGTTGCTCGACTGCGCTAGACCCATGTTGGTGGGGGCTAACGAGAGACCCACGACCAAAGCCAGTTGACTCAGCCGTTGGCAAAGGCGTTGAGCGTATTTCATCGAGACCCGTTTCCGAAATTCAGTTCCAATTTCCAGTTTAACAGCGATTTTTCAGTTCCCTGGCGCCACGGATCAGCCACAGCCCAGAATCGCCGCCCTGAATATAAAATAGGACAGCATTCTTTTTAGAACGCCCATGGGACTGATTGTACAAAAGTATGGCGGCACGTCCGTCGGTAGTGTCGAGCGCATTCAAGCGGTAGCCCGTAGGGTCAAGGCAACTGTGGCAGCAGGACATCAGGTAGTGGTGGTGGTCTCGGCCATGGGCAAAACGACGGATAGCTTGGTGCAACTGGCCTATGCCATTAGCGATCGCCCCAGTCAGCGGGAAATGGATATGCTTCTTTCGACGGGGGAGCAAGTCTCGATCGCTCTATTGACAATGGCTCTCCATGCCTTGGGGGAACCCGCTATCTCCCTGACCGGCGCCCAAGTGGGAATTGTTACTGAACCGGCCCACACCCGTGCCCGCATTCTCCACATTGAGACCCAGCGCCTCGAACGGCACCTCAAAGAAGGACAAGTGGTGGTTGTGGCCGGTTTTCAGGGGATTACTGCTGCTGCCGATTTTGAAGTCACCACCCTTGGGCGTGGCGGGTCGGATACCTCAGCTGTGGCTTTGGCGGCTGCCCTAGGGGCGGATTGCTGTGAAATTTACACCGATGTCCCCGGCATTTTGACCACCGATCCCCGGCTAGTGCCCAAGGCTCAACTGATGAGCGAAATTACTTGCGATGAAATGCTGGAGTTGGCCAGCTTAGGGGCAAAGGTCTTGCACCCCCGCGCGGTGGAGATTGCCCGCAAC